>CANBTO010000165.1 GCA_947372405.1 Verrucomicrobiaceae bacterium | reverse complement strand
ATATTTGTGATGAGCCCCTCACCACCGCGCCACAGCAAAACTCTCACCACCGCCACCGCCATTGAAAAGGGAGTCATCAACTTCCAAACCGAATACGGCGCCATGCCTGACGTCGCCAGTCATGTCACCACAGACTCCCCGGAAGGCATCAAACTCCTGACCATACTACTTGGATTGGAACCCCAGACCGGCAAACCTCAAAACTCCCGCTGCATCAAAGTTCTGAATGTGAAGGAAGGCAAAGACCGCAAAAACGGTCTGATCTATTCCGAATCCGGAACCACAATCGAAGGCCTCTTCGATCCATGGGGAAAACCCTATATCATCGAACTCGACACCCAAAACGCAGGCCACCTGCATTTCACCCTAGGCAACAAAACCATCGAACTCAAGGGTCGCAGAGTCGCCGTTTATTCAGCAGGGCCCGACGGCAAACTCGGCACCAGCGACGACGTTACCACCTGGTGAGCATCCCGCCTGATTCACATTCACTCGGGCATCATTGTTTCTTGATTTGTCCACTTCAAGCTGCTAAGCAAGTTGGCGGTGAATGTACCCCCCAGATTGGGATGCCGCCTGATTCCCTCCCCAACGCGTCACATCCCGAGCATCAAAGCGACCTGTCTAGAGCGACGGTCGTTGTTGCTGGTTTCAGAAACCCACACTCAGCCCCGAAATATCAACTGTCCAAGATTTTCCGTTACGCAGCCTGAATTCAGAACCTAAACCGCCGCCATGAACCACAGCAATCCAAACCACCATCGATCCAAGACAACTGTCACGGCAACCCTGCTGGCCTTGTCTATTTGTATTGGAATCCTGCTCTATCTAAACGCCCGCCATTCGGCAGCCATGTCGGACACCGCTGGCACGGACAAGGCGAAAGGTGCTGCAGGCACGCATCAATCCAGCACGGCGGATACTTTGCTCAAAAAGGCCGAAAGAGCGAAATCCAGCAAAGATCCCTCAATGCCGCTCGGGGCACCCATCGGCCTGGCTGAAATCCCCAGTGACCAGCAGGACCGTGATGTGGCGGCCGCCATGCAGCGGGCGCTTGAAGATGTGAGAGCAGGGCTGGGAACGCCAGGCGCACCGTTGAAACCGATCACCGTCAAAAACATCGATCCCTCGTTGCTCCCAAAATCCGCTGTTCCAACCGCCGAGCAGATCGCAGCGCTAGGCAAGCTCCACTGGCAAAGCGGCAAGCAGCTTGAATACCGTCTCGATGGGAATGGTTCGGTTTCATTCCTCGAGGGCATGAGGATCCAGCCTGCGGCTGGCGCTGCGGAACCAGGATTCTCCCTCGAGGCGACCACCGCCCGCCAGTTCATCAAGGACAAAACCAAGTTGCTCCAACTCAAGGATCCGGAAGCTGAAACCACACTCGCCTCCGAATCCAAGGACGAACTCGGATACACCCAGGTCCGATTCAGGCAGAAATTCAACGGACTCGAAGTCTATCCGGCGGATCTGCTGGTCCAACTCAATCCGAAGGGAGACGTATCGCTGGTCATGGGGTCCTACACCCCCACACCCTCCGGGCTTTCCACCACTCCGACGATCGACGCGGGACATGCGGTGACGGTTGCTCAGGATTACGTGAAGTCGGACGCATCCGCGGAAATACTCGACAAGTCACTGGTGGTTTACGCGCCGAAAAAACGGTCACCCAAACTGGCCTACAAGGTCGAGGTAAATGCATCGATGATTCACGACTGGATGGTTTTCGTGGATGCCCGTGACGGAAGCGTCATCAACTCCTATGACCGCGTCTGCAGTGCGGCTGCAACTGGCAGCGGGGTGGACGAACTGGGCCAGACCCGCTCCCTCAAGCTTTGGAAGAGCACGGACAACAAATACTACCTGTGCGACACCTCCAAACCCATGTTCAATGCCGCCGGCTCGAAACCGCCGGCCCCGGATACCACCAAAGGCGGAATAATTATATCGGATGGCAACAACGTCACGGATCGTGAGCTGAATCGATTTTACTACTGTAACTCGACAAACAACAATTCAGGTTGGCGCAAGGACGCGGTAGGAGCCGCATTCAACCTGGGACGCATTTACGATTATTACAAAACAAGGTTTAAACGCAACTCAATCGACGGCAATGGAGGAACCATATCAGGAATTGTAAATGTCACCATGGACAATGCTTTCTGGAATGATTCGGCAAAGTGCATGGTTTTCGGGAATCTGGACCGGTATCCATCGGCTCTCGACGTTGTGGCACACGAAATGACACATGGTGTTACATTCAAAACATCCAACCTCGAATATCAGGACCAGAGCGGCGCGCTCAATGAGTCGATGTCAGATATCTTCGGAGAGGGCTGCGAGGGCTATTACAATGCGAACAAGCTCCCGGACTACTTGCTGGGAACCCTATTGAAACAAGGAATCGGTCGGGACATGATAAAGCCAGAAAACAAGAACTGTCCATCACGCATGAGCAATTACGTCACGACCACACAAGATAGCGGGGGAGTGCATACCAACAGCTCGATCATCAACCACGCGTTCTGGCTGCTTGCCCAAGGGCTCAATCCCGGCATCGGCCAGGAACACGCCCTCGACATCTTCTACCGCACGAACACCACCAAACTCCAGAAAAACTCCCAGTTCCTGGATTGCCGCAGGGCCTGCGTCGCTTCAGCCAAGGAATTGTATGGCAGCAATTCCACCGAGGCGCAAAAAACGGCCGCCGCTTTTGATGCGGTTGAGATTTTCGACGGAAAGAGCAATCCCCCGCCGCCACCAACCGGTGGAACCAGTGGAACGGATTCCACTCTCGCGACGGTCTATAACAACTTCGTCTTGTATCTAGGACGCCGTGAGACCGCCCAAGGCGACGGAGTTTACGGGAACTTTCTTGGCAACAACCCTGCCGCGCCATACAAACGCCTGTCTGTTTGGGGTAATGGAACGATCGCTGTGTTCGTAACAGCTGACTATGATCTTGGATTCGTGGATACTCTGACTGGCAAGACCACCCTGCTTGGATTCGCAGGCAAGGTATATTCAGTCGCAACGTCCGCAAGCGGCACCAAATACGGCCTTGTATTCAGAAACCAAACGACAGGAGACGCGCTCAACACAATCTGGGTTTATGACGATGACACCAAGGTTCATAAAACCTATGCTTTGATTGCACCCACAATCGACGGAGGAGGCTCGGACACCGTGCAATACGCGGATTCACTGGATTTCTCCGTCGAGGGACGCTATCTATACTACGATGCGCTGAATCAACTGATGCTGCCCAACGGAAGAAAATCGACTTCGTGGAGCATATTCGCGATTGATCGCGAGAACGGCCAGACCCACTCGGTCTTCCAACCCAAAGACGGTTTGGACATTGGCAATCCGGCCATCGGCCAGTCCCACACGAACCTGATGACCTTCGAAATCAGTGACGTGGACGGCGTCGGTAATGTTTTGGCCTTCGATTTGGCAAGCGGGAACTTGAGCCCGGGCATTTCAATTGCAAATGGTATCGGTGTGCCCGGTGTTTCATATCCCGGTTACAATGGAGCTGATAACGCGCTGATTTACACCAACTATTACTTCGACACTTTTGGATACCCGACAGCCTATCTGGAGAAACAACCCCTCGCCGCGGACGGCATCACGCCATCCGGCGATGCAACCGTATGGATGGGCACCTTGGGACTCGAATCCGGCGTAATCTACCGCCGCGGCACCTTCCAAGGCCTACCAACCTTGAGTGTCAAGGCCACTGATGCCGTGGCCCAGAAGGGCATCAACGACACGGGCAAGTTCAGCATTTCCCGTATTGGCAGCAGGGCCAAGGCCATGCCCTTCACCTTCGTTCTAACCGGAACTGCGGTGAACGGCACGGATTACGTGTCCATTCCCCTTTCCGCATCGATTCCCGCGGGAAGCACGCAGGTGACCATCACGATCACACCGCGAAATCAAAACCTCGGCAAAGGCAACAGGAATGTGAAAATGACCCTTACGAGCACCACCTATTTCACCTTGGACAATGCCTCTGCCGCGGTGAACATCAAGGACGCCCCGTAAGAAGGTCGTTGCATCGGTCCACAGCCGCACCGCCCCCCCAATTCGATGATCGCGCCGCTCCAGGAACCGGCGATCACCGAATCGCCGCCCGGTGTGAGCCGTGAATTGGGTTTTACTCTTCGCTCGGACATTCCATCATCGTGGGCGGATCGCAATCCGCCTCTCCTTGATTAGTCCAGCTCGCCGTGCCCGTGGAATCCATCTTATCAAAAACCACTCCCCGGGAAGCGCCGTGGCTGGCGGGGTTGCATGCGGCACGCGCCAATATCGTCCCGGGATTCATGGTCCAGGGCGTGATGCTCACGCTTCTGCTAGCCTACAATGTCCATCCACCCACCGCCGACCTGCTCAATCGCCTGGCGGTGGTGAAGGAACACTGGGGATATGGATACTCGGCCATCTCCGCCATCATCGCCGGTGCGCTGATCCCGGAACTCCTGCGTGTGATGTTTTTCCAAAAGGGAAGAATTCACCGTTCGAACGCAGCCAACTTGCTCTTCACCATCCCCTTCTGGTGCCTGATGGGCACGGTGGTCGATGGCTTCTACCGGGCGCAAGCGGTCTGGTTCGGCACGGACCATACGTTTCCCGTGGTTTTGAAAAAAGTAATCGTCGATCAATTGCTCTACAATCCGCTTTTCGCCGCCCCGGTCACCGCCATTCTGTACGACTGGAAAAACCGTGGCTACAGTCTGCATGGCTGCCGGAATTTCCTCACCGCCGCCTACTACGGGGACGTGGTGGTGCCAACGATCTTCGCCAACTGGGGGGTTTGGATTCCAGTCGTTTCCATCCTCTATTCGCTGCCGTTACCCTTGCAGATCCCACTCTTCGGACTTGCACTCTCGATGTGGGTGATGCTCTACACATGGATGAGCGAACGACGCGCGGACATCAGGTAAAACCGACCTGCTGTTAGAAGAACGCTCGGGACACTTGTTTCTTGCTTTGGATACAAAGTACAATGCCAAGCACGTCCGGAAAACGGCCCGAGGCACTCTTACTCCACCTGATACTCCGCGTGGACGATCGTGATGATGTCCTTGTCGCGCGATGAGGTGTCGTTGTTTCCCTCGTTCGAAGTCTCGGTGGAGTTCGCCGCGTTGATGTTGATGATTCCCATGTCGGCGTAAACCAGCTTGCCGACGTTGGTGTTGCCTGCCGAGTTGAGGATGTTCTCCGCCCGCGCCCGCGCATCCTTCGCCGCCTCCGCCAGCATCTGCAGCTTCAGCTCGCTGAGACGGGTGTAATAGTAGCTCGGATCGTGAGATGTCACGTCCACGCCCTGCTCGAGCAGCGTCGTGATCTCGCGAGAGACCTTCTCGATCAGCCCGACGTTGGCAGAACTGACAGACACCACCTGCCTCGCACTGAAGCCCTTCGATACCTTGCGTTCCGAGTGCAACGGCACATTCGTGCCCGGCAGAACCTTGTCCTCCTTGATCGTTTCAAACTCCTCCGTGATCGAGGCGGACTCCGTTTGAATCTCGTCCGTCTTCACTCCTTGGGTCTTGAGAAACGCCACCACCTTCTCGGTCCCTCCCTTGAGCGCGACATACGCCGCCGTGCGGTCAGCTCCCTCAGCCTTGACCGAAGACGACCACTGGATCAAGTCGGACACGATCCGCTTCCGTGCCGAGCCGGTAATCCGGATGTTGTTCTTCTCCGGCTTCTTCCGCACATCCTTCCAACTGCTCGACGCGATGAAGGTAGATCCCGCCAGGCCCAGGGAGATGGCCACCGCGCTCAGGAATGGCAACGAAGCTCTACAAAACGAAGCGGAAGAAGAATCGGTGCTCATGTCGGTGATTTATAAACGGCGACGAAGAACATGTAAAGGAGGCATAACCATCCTTATGAGTCCTTACTGGCTGGCGCTCCAGAGGAAGGCACGGCCCGACGTTCCGAAGATCCACCAGTCGTCGAACCCCTTTCCGGACGCTGAGTTTTGAGGGTGACGGGCTACGACCTGGAGACGGGACGACCGATACGTTTGCCCAATTTTGGCCCAGATCAAACCGACTCGATGATCACGTTGCCGTATGGCGTCGGATCGCCGGTCCGGATCAGGCCGATGGCGTGTGGCACACGCTTCTTGAAATCGATGTGGGCTTCGCGCGTCACCGGTATGTCTCCAAAGGACTTCGCAAACCTGGCGACGGCTTCCGGCGTGTTGCATGCCAAAAACTCCTCCGCCTGCCAGATGCGGCCGATCTTGAAGACCGGTGTCAGCAGATCGAAGACGTCAAGCACAGTGGGAATACCCTGAGTCAGGGAGATGTCTACGGTTTCGATCTCGGGCCAGTAAGGAAACGCCCAGTCGGCGATGACCAGAGTGTTGGTATGGCGGATGCGTGCGACGAGGTCGAGAACGTGCGGATTGAGGATGCCGGATTTGAGCATGTGTGTGGAAGGTTGTCGGCAGTAGTATTGCCGTTATCCCGTACCAGTCAATGCAGGTTGAGGGAATCGATCAGCGCACGAGTGATCGGCTCAAGTAGCAGCGCGGGGAACAGCCCCAGAATGACGAGCGCGATGGCGGGCAAAGCAACCACCAGAACATGCGACGGAGGCAAGGCGGCAGCCGCTTCATCGTCAACCGGAGCATCCTTCACGAATGCCTGTTTCAACACGGAAAGGTAATAGTAAAGTGAGATCGCGCTCATGATCGCAGCCAGGCCCACAAGCCAAGTCAGGCCGGGATTGCCGCCTTTCGTGCTGGCGGCCATCGCCGAGCTGAAAAGCGCGAACTTGCCGACAAATCCAGCCAGCGGAGGCACCCCGGCAAGGGATGTTAGAAAGACCAGCAGGGCCACCGCCTGCCACGGCGAGCGATGGATGAGTCCGGCGAATGCTGCCGGAGAATCGTTTCCGCGATCACGCTCGACCGAAGCGGTCACCGCGAGCGCTCCGAGCGTGGCCAGACCATAGACTACGACGTAAAACAACGCGGCCCCGGCGGCAGAAACGCCGTTCGCACTGACCGCCACAAGCATGTAGCCGGTGTTGGCAACTGCGGAATAGGCGAGCAAGCGCCGCACGCTGGTTTGCGCCAGGGCCAGCACGTTTCCGAAGATCATTGAGACCGCCGCCAGAATCGCCAGCCACAGCGACCAACCCGCGACCATCCCTCCCCACGCGGCGGAGCCTGAAACGGCGTGAAATCCGATCATCAGGAATCTGACAAGCACCACCATGCCCACGACCTTGGATGCCGCGGAAACGAGCGCCGCGCTGGTCGCCGGAGCGCCCTGATAGACATCCGGAGCCCAATAGTGGAACGGCGCGGCGGCCAGCTTGAAACCGATACCTGCCAGCACCATCACCAATCCGGTGATCGCCAGCAAGGAAGGCGACCCTGTTTCAAGAGCCTTGGCCACCCCGTCGAGTGTGGCGGCGTGTGAGAACCCGTAGATCAGACTCAAACCGAACAACATGAAAGCAGCGGACACTCCGCCAAACAGGAAGTATTTCAGGCAGGCTTCCGCAGCCCGGGCGGTGCGTGAAAATCCAGCCAGTAGATAGAGCGAGAGACTCGCCAGCTCCAGCGCGACGAACAGGAAAAGAAGATGTTTGGTTCCGGAAGTCAGCAACAAACCGGTTAGAGCGAAGAGCATCAGCGCGTAAAACTCGCCTGACTGGCGGATTTCCCCGCGGGCGGGCGGCAAAAGTATCGCCAGCAATCCGAGCGCAAGCACGACGCCCTTGAAGATGCGGGCCAAGGGGTCCATAGCGATCAATGTGGTGACCGGATCGCCGGATGGCACATTCCACAGCGCGAGACCCGCCATAATCACACCAAGCGCGGCGATCGATATGGCACCTCCGCCTCGGAATGGCCTGCCTGAAGAGGATTCTACCGCCACAGTAACGCCTAACAGCACGATGGCGGTGAGCACCAGCACGGCCTCAGGCAGCAGTTGGATGAAAAGAGCGGGATAGTTCACGGCTTGGAAAGGATCGTGTGGAACAGGGGTGAGCGGAGCCCCTCGTCAATCAGGGTCACCCATGGTTTCGGATAGATGCCGATGGAAAGCGAAACGGCGATCAGAAGGGCCATCGCTGAAATCTCAGGCCATGTCAGCGGAGGAAGCACCGGCGGAGTTTGGTCCGAGGAATTTCTCACCGGGAAAAACGCCTTGTGCAGGGCGCGCAGTGAAAACGCACCGGTCACGACGATGCCAAAGGCAATCAAGGGCACCAGCCAAGGCGAGGCCTGCCAGAGGCCGATGGTCACCGAGATTTCGGCTACAAATCCGCTGAAACCAGGCAGTCCCATCGAAGCCGCCGTGGCCAACGTGAAAGCAACCGCCGCACCTGGAAGGGATTTCCATAAATCAAAGCCCTGCAGCGTCGACAGGTCGCGGGTGTGGGTACGTTCATACACCACTCGTCCGGCAATGCCGAAGAGCAGGCCCGCGATGATGCCGTGGGAAATCATCTGTAGCACGGCGCCGCGCAGCCCCCAGTGGGTTCCTGCGGCAAGACCTAGCAGAACAAAGCCCATATGGCTCACCGAAGAATATCCGATCACGAACTTGAGATCCTTCTGGGCCAGGGCGGTCAATGCCCCATATACCACGCCGATTACCGCAAGCCCCGCGATCACCGGTTTCCATTGTTCGAATCCCTGCGGGAACAAGGGCATCGCCACGCACAACGCACCGTATGCACCGAGTTTCATCACCACGCCCGCAAGCAGCATCGATGCCGCCGTGGGAGCCGCGACGTGACCGGTCGGCGCCCAAGTGTGGAACGGCCACATGCCCGCCAGCACGGAGAAACCAAGGAATAGAATCGGAAACGCCCATGATTGAAGAGCGGGTGAATATTGGGCACCGGCCAGATCATTGATATCGAAACTGGTTCCACCGGATGCGGCGTATGCCACCACCAGACCGATCAGGATCAACGCGCTGCCACCGATCGAATACATCGTGAGTTTCATCGCGCCGTATTCCTTGTTGGTCGATCCCCAGATGGCGATGAGCATGTATTTCGGCAGGATCACGATTTCATAACAGACGAAAAGCAGGAAGGCATCCCGGCTCATGAACACGCCATAAACGCCGCCGATGATCGTCAGGAAGAACGCGAAGAATGCACGCGGACGTTTTTCCACATTCCAGGAAAACAGGACACCGGCGACCGCCACGATGCCTGTTAACAAGAGCAGCGTCAGCGAGAGTCCGTCCGCCGCGAAATGAAGACGAACGCCCAAGGTCGGTATCCAGGAACGATCGAAGGACCAGACGGCGGCATCCGGGTGGTTCAGGCGCGACAGGCAGGAAACCGCGGCAGCAA
>CANBTO010000164.1 GCA_947372405.1 Verrucomicrobiaceae bacterium | reverse complement strand
GCGTGAAATAAAACGGCTCGTAACAATGGACGGTCACCACGATCCGGTCGTCCGAGTCCGGCAGTCGGAGTTTTTCGAGTTCACCGACCTGTCCCCACAGGCCGGGGCTGACGACGAGGATGCGCTCCGGATCGATCCTGCGGATGGCGGTGATGGTTTTCTGATAGATCGGCCCCGCAACCTCGGTGGTGAGTTTTTCGCGGGGTTCGTTGAGCAGTTCGAGGAACAGGCCCGGCGGCCACGAATGGAAGTGACGGGCGATGGTCTCCCAGCCGGTAACGAAGCGTCCGAGATTCGCCTCGGGCGCGCTGGTGAAGTCGTCGAAGTGATGCCAGTTCAGAATGACGTGGAGTTTTTTCTCCAGCGCCCGGTGAAGCACGGGTTCCAGGGCGGCGAGCATGGCGGGATCGATCTCGTATCCCTGATCCTTTCGCTTGAGGTAATGATGCCATGCCACCGGCACGCGGATGTGGTCGAAGCCTTCGGCGGCGATGCGGTCGATGTCCTCGGTGGTGAAACGGCAGCGCCATGAGGCGTTGGGCGGGGCTTCCCAGCCGTTGCCGAGGTTCACGCCGCGCTTGAGACCGGCGAGCGCGCGGTGCGCCGGGGTGTCATTTCCAAGCCGCTTGGGCGCGATGAAGTCCGGTGGCGTCGCCGCCTTGGCGTGGAGGTGGAGGACCACCGTTTGTCCGGCCTTGAGCTGGAGTTTCTGGGAAATCGGACGTTTGCTCCAGCTTGCGGCGACGTGTTTTCCTTGCAGCGCTTCCGCGGTTGTTAGTGGCCACTCATTCATCGCCGCATGCGGTCCCCATGGCGATTCCCATGATGCGGGATTGCCGTCGGTGATCTCCTCGAAGCCGCCGTTTTTGAGATCCGTGCCCTCGGCGCTGATTTCGTCCCACAGGACTTCCTGCCGGGGCATCATGCCCTTGACCTCCTGTGACCACGGGCCGTTGAGAACGAGATCAACCGAACCGTCTTTTGCAGGCGTGAAGCGGATGACCAGTTCGCTCCACGACCACCAGCGGATCGGAAACAGGATGTCGGTCTGGCGTTCGCGCACCGCATTGTCCTTTTCCCATTGCGCGGGAGTCGCGCTGCCGGTGGAAACCTCGATGTTCCCCAACGGTGGTTGGCCGTCCGGCACCCTCAGCCAGAGGCGCGCCGACGATGCCTGCCGGATGGGTTCCTGAGCCGAAAGCGGGATGGCAAGGGCAAGCAGTGCGAACAAGGTGTGTTTCATGGTGCGGAATACGGGCTTGCCGCATGCGGGCGCGGCCGGTAGTTCCTTACGGCATGGAACACCACGTTTATTTCTGGCTGAAGGAGGAATATCAAAATGCGGCGGACCGCGCCGTATTCGAACAAGGTCTGGACAGCCTCTTCAAGATCGGTCTGGTGACCGGCGGCCGCTGGGCCGTGCCCGCGAAGGTGATGCTGCGCCCTGTCATCGACCAGTCGTGGGACTACGCGCTCAGCATGCAGTTCGCCAATGTCGAGGATCACGACGCCTATCAGGTGGATCCGGATCACAACGTCTTCATCGGCACCTTCAAGGAATGGTGGGCAAAGGTGCTGGTCATGGATCTCGCGTGACTTTTGGCGCCGTTCCACCACATGATATGAAGTTGCCGTCCGCGGGATGATGGTGGATAGTCGGATTGAGATACGATCTCCGAAAAAACCACACCCTCATGAAACTCAAATTCTGCGGCGCGGCCGGCACCACCACCGGTTCGCAACACCTGCTGGAGGTCAACGGCAAACGCATCCTCCTTGATTGCGGACTCTATCAGGGCTCCCGCAAGCACGCCTACGAGGTGAACTGCTGTTTCCCTTACTTCGATCCGAAGTCCATCGACGCGGTGATTCTTTCGCACGCACACATCGACCACAGCGGCAACCTGCCGAACCTCACGAGCAAGGGATTCGCCGGCAACATCTACGCCACCCATGCCACCCGCGATCTCTGCCAGATCATGCTCGCCGACTCCGCGCGCATCCAGGAAAGCGACATCGACTGGCTCAACAAACACCGCAAGAAGGAAGGCCTCGAGCCGGTCACGCCGCTCTACAGCGAGCAGGACGCCGAACTCTGCCTGCGCCAGTTCGTGACAATCAGCTATGACCGCCCGATGCCGGTGTGCGACGGCGTATCCGTCACCTTCATTGATGCCGGTCACATCCTCGGCAGTGCGCAGGTGCTGTTGGAGATCACCGACCAGGCGGACGGTCTGAAGAAACGGTTTCTTTTCTCAGGTGACGTAGGGCGCGGCCACAACGAGGTGCTGCGCGATCCGGTGCCTGTGCATGACGTGGATTTCCTTCTGATGGAGAGCACCTACGGCGGGCGTGAACACGAGGCACCTCCGGGAATGGGAGACCACTTCGCGGAAATCATCCGCCAGGCGGCGCGCCGCGGAGGCAAGATCCTGATCCCGTCTTTCGCGGTCGAGCGGACGCAGCAGTTGCTCTACGTGCTGCACGATCTTTTCGAGCGTAACATGATCCCGGAGGTGCCGGTCTATGTGGACAGCCCGCTCGCCGTCAGCGCCACGGAAATCTATCGGCTCCATCCGGACTCCTTCAACGAGGAGGTTTACCAGTCGCTCTTCGAGAAGGAAAACCCTTTCGGTTTCGAAAACCTCACGCTCGTCAGATCCGTCAGCGGCTCCAAGGCGCTCAACGACATCGAGGGAGTCTCGATCATCATATCCGCCTCGGGAATGTGCGAGGCCGGCCGCATCCTCCACCACCTCAAGAACAACATCAGCGATCCGAAGACCACCGTGCTCTTCGTCGGCTACTGCGCGGACAACACGCTCGGCCGCCGCATCCGCGATGGCGAGAAGGAGGTGCCCATCCTCGGCGGCCGCTACACGGTCCGCGCCCGCATTGAGATCGTCGATTCCTTTTCCGGCCACGCCGACCACTCGGAGCTTCTCGATTACTTCGCCCGCACGACCGGTCCGAAAAAACGAGTCTGGCTCGTGCACGGAGAACCCGAGGCCTCCGCCACTCTCCGTGACGCACTTCAGGAAAAACATGATGGTCCGGTGGAAGTGGCGGTGCTTGGCAGCGAGGTGGAGTTCTAACAAGATGCCGCCGTTCAAAACGTGGCGGATGGCAGGGCGGGCGGTTTCTTCGCGAAGAAGGATTTCCAGTCGATTCTGGCGGTTAGCATCATCAACAGGGCGAGCGTGATCACTCCGAGTGTGGCAAGTGTGATGCCCGTCAGTCCGTCGATGAAGAAAGACGCGCTGAAGATCACCAGATAGACGGACTGGGCGGGCAGGGCGATGCCGAACAGCCGGTTGCCACCGACGGCTCTGAGATAGCCGCACACAAGCAGGACCGATATGCCGGCGGAGATTCCGAAACTGGTGATCAGCGGAAGCAGGTCCACAAGATAGGCGAAGAGCAGGTGAAAGGCGAAGAACCCGGCGGAGATGAAGAAGACATGCATCGGGTGCAGCGGGATTCCCTTCATGCCGCCGATCAGGAGAACGATGGTGACGAAGAACAACAGCGAGACCGGCGCGAAGAACGAGATGCGCGAGGCTACCGGACCTGCATTCAGTTTCTTAGGCATGTCCATGCCGATGGATGGCGCCGCGAGGACATCCGGATAGTCCCACACAAGCGTGAATCCGTCCGGAGCCAGCTTGCGCTGGCTGGGTGATCCCGTGCCGACCGGGAAGTTGATTTCCGGAAAGTTCGTATGCATCGTCAGGTTGAACCCGGCAATTCTGCGGCCGTCCGGAAAGTCATAGCGCCAGGTATCCGTGCCTCGGGTGCCGTATCCGGTGTGAAGTTTCACCGAGCCGGACGCAGGCAGCAGGATGGCGCGGGTGACAACGCCTGATGCTCCGGGCACGGTGTGTGACGCGTCATCGTTTTCCCCGAGGCGGAATTCGAAGCCGTGGAGTCCGGCCGTATCTCCGGGAAGAGGAAGCGAGATATAGAATGTCTGCGGTATTTTCGTGGGATTGGTGAACACATAGTCGCCCTTGAAATCCACGTCGTAAGTGCGATGCCAGAGCAGGCCGCGGCGTTTCGGTTCCGATTCCAGTTTCACGGTTACTTGGGAGGATGACGGTTGCAACTGGGCCTTACCTCCGGGCGCGTTGGGCGTCTCGAACCAAGCTTGCGGGTGCTTCTGTGTGACGGCCGGGCCCCAGACCCCGGAGACCTCCTCCTGAAGGGTGGCGGAGGAAGAGCTGGTGCGCTGGGAGAGTGTCGCCCCCAGCAGGAACCAGGCGAGGGTCGTGCAGAGGACGATGGCGAGTGATGCGAACAAATGGTTGAGTTTCATGGTTGTGATGGCGGGAGTTTTTTCAGCGATTCAGATCGGCGCGTTGATAGAAGACCTGGATTTCCGGACGTTCGTCACGGCAGAGGTTTTTCCTGAGGGAAATCCGGGAGGGTGGACTCGCGGTGGTGCCTGCGGCGCGGATGAGATTGCCGTGTGTCTCCGCCATGTAGCCTGCCGGCAGATCGAGGCTCCAGACGAGTGAGTGGATGAAGAGCGGTATTTTCGGTAGCGAAAGCTTCATCGTGCCTTCCACAGGATCAAGTGCCTCGGTATGTCCCGTAAACGAGCATGTCAGTTTGGATTTTTCCTTCGAGGGATCCAGAGTGACTTTCAGTTTGCCCTCTCCGAGATCGACCGGTGAGACCGGCTTGTCCGCGACCTCGCAGGAAAGCAGTTTCATGCCTGTCGGGGTGTCAAAGACAAAGCCGAGTTGGGCGTCATGCTCGATGGTGAGCGTGCCGGTGGCGAGCATCGCTCCGTCGGGCTCGATCTTTAATGCCCATTGCGAGTCGGTGACCACGCCCTCCGCGGTTGCAGCCACGGGTATGGGTGAAACCGCCAGCTCGAATTTGTTAGAGGTTTCGAGCAGATGGCAGGTATTGCCATGAAGTGTTTCCGCGAGCGATGCGGGAAGGCTTTTGGGTGAGAGCGGGCCTGTTAGGCCATCCGCCGCATAAGAGAAAAACGGTGAGTCCGCGATGATGAAGCGGGTGCGCGTGTCGTCTCCGCCGGGGGACTGGAGACTCCATTTCCGGTCGAGCGGAAGAAGGGGCATGCGGTAGGAAACCATGAGCTGCCGGTCAAGAATGCCCCGGGTTTTCCATGTGAGGGAGAGTCCGAGCGAGCGGTTCGCCTCCCGGGTTTTCGAATGGGATACGAGGTCCTCGCCGATCACGGTGACATCCTGCGCTTCCGGCGGCAGTTGCAGCAGTGCATCGACTCCGGAGCCACTGGCGGCAGTGGCGCGGCTGATGATCTGATAGATCAATCCATCGTCGGACGGGCTGACCAGCGCCTCATGCTGCCATGTCCAGGTGGAGGGTTCCGGCGGGCGGAGGGCTTCATGGGTCTCCCGCGTGTCCAGCATCCGGATCGAAAGCTCCTGTCCGGAGTGTGGCAGAGGACGGATTATCCCGGAGGCGAGGACTTCCTCGCGGTTCGCCTGGCTGAGAACCACCGAGTGATCTGGCGGCAGGTCTCCGGTTTCAAAGATGGTGGACGGGCAGGGAGGCAGTGAGATCGAAAAGCCATCCTTGGAGACGATTGGAAGCAGGCGCAGCTGCAAGGTGCGGGTGCCCGGTTGGTTCACTGCGAGACAGAGTGAATTTCCATCAACTACGACCGGTGCATCTACTGGCTCCTGCTGATGCAGGGCGATGTCGCCGGCTATCAGGGGAACCAGTGCTGCATCATCGCTGAAACTCGTGATCCGGAACGTCGCTTGGATTACGGGGCTGTCGTTTTCAACAGTAAGCTTCAGGTCCGCGGAGAGAAGAGCGGGCTTGGGTGTGACAGGTTTAGGTTTGGGTGCGGGTTCGGCTCTTGCGAGAAGCTGCTTGAGCTCGCCATAGGGAATCCTCACTTCCGCCTTGTCCAGGTCCTGCCCATGAAGGAGCGAAGGGAACGCCAGAAACGGAATCGCCAGCAGTGGTTTGATCGTTGCCATGGGGACAGATGTCCGCCATGGCTGTGAATCGCCGATGAAGGCTATGTGAAAAGCCGGGGAATTCAGCGCCGGGCATCCAACGGCTAACAGACGAATCATTTGCTTCTCACACGTCCGTTTGTGCGTGGCCTTTGGTGAAGAAGACCTGCATGCGGTGGTGGAGGTCGTCGTAGGAACTCTTTTTGAGTGCTTCCAGTGTGCCCTGGCTGCTGCAGCGGTACAGTCACCCGGTGCCACCAAAGCCAACGGCGTCCAAACCGTGGCGGTTCATCCGGTCACCAGCCTGCTTCCATCGCCGGAGCTTTTCGTGCGTGTGCGTGCCGAGTGAATCAATGCGGATCACGGGTTTTCAGCGTCACCGGTCCTAACAGACCGGAAGGCATGAGCTTGGGTTCGCCCTTTTCGGCCTGCTTGTAATACTTGAGGATGTTGGTCCGCGTGCGACGCTGCTTAAGAGGCAGCGTGCCGTCACCGGCCAGACGGTTGGGCCAGAGGTTGACCACTTCGATCTCAAGCTGGTTCACGCCCTTGCGAAGCGCACGGCTGGCGTCCACCTGCCACGGCGGACACCAGGTGACGCCAAGATCGACGCCGTTGAGGCGCACTTTTGCGGAGGCATGCACCTCACCCACATCGAGCCATAAGGCTCCACCATCGGCAGCATTCTTGTTCCACTCAAACTCCGTTTGATAGCTCACCGTGCCGCTGAAAAAACGGATCGCCGGTTCCGGGCGCATGGTCCAGTCCTCCAACCTGTCGAACCCGAACTCGCCCTCGGCCTGCTCTCCTGTTAGGCCTTCGATCGGATAGAACCACTCCTTGTCGAAGCGCAGTGTCCACGGGCCCTTGATCTCCAGAAGAGGCTTGAGTTGTGAAAAGTTCGTTCCGGCGGGATGTTCTCGGACGGGTTTGTGGAACACGATGAACATGGAGGCGTGGGGCTCGAAGAAGAGCGGCACGCTGGTGCGCCCTCCTGTGGTCGTGAAATCCGGTAAATCGCGCTGCGTGCCGTCGATCGGATTCCACAGCTCCGGCTGACGCCCGGCCTGGCGGAAGGTAGCGGTGATGCTCTCTGGTCGATCGTTGCGGTTGGCGAGGAAGTAAAAGTCGTCATCCGGTGTGGCGCGGTGGATGAAGTCGATGAAGGTGTCTGACGGTCCTGAAACTTCGAAATCCGGTCGCACTCCGTCGGCTAACAGAATTTCTCGCGGCGACCTGCCGTACAAAACCCGTCCGTTTGCGACGTGGTTCTGAACGACCGACTTGCCGTCGATTTCCCCCCAGAGCCGGTTTGCGATCCGACGCACGGTTTCATCACACTTCGGGTAATCCTTGAGCCCGGGATCGGACTCGGGTTTTGGTCCGACAACCGTCGCTCCCGCTTCGATCAGCTTCGCGATTTTTTCGAGCACCTCCACCGGCATCCGCCGCGACTCTGGCAACACGAGTATCCGGTAGCTCATCCCATCGGGTAGCACCAACCGGCCGTCCTTGACCGACAAGCGGGTCAGCAGCACCTCCGCATTGCATACATCATAGTCATAGCCTCTGCCCAAACCGGGTTCCGCACCCTTGGGCCCGACGAGATTTGGTGCCCAGTCGCCGTTGTAGTAGAGCACATCCGCCACGAAGAGACCGCTTTGCAACATCGCCTGGCAGCGGTTGATATAGGCGAGCCATGGTCCGGCAGTCTGGTTCCACCAGGTCACGTTCGGATTGAAATGGGTGCCCGCACCGTATTCGTAGCCGGGCTTGCCATCGACGGGACGCTGGCAGGTGGTGGTGTGGAAAACACAATCGTTGATGCCCTCGCAGAACGCGCGGTCCACATGAAACTTCAGGTCGTTCGGCGCTTCGACCCATTGTCCGCCCCCGGACGTCAGTGCCTCGGCAGAAGCGGTGCGCTTGCCATAGATGTGCGCCGCGGTGGCGGTCTGTTTGCCGACCTTGTTCTGGTCCTGCTCATAGAAGCCATCCCTCCAGAACTCGCCCTGCGGGAAGTCCACCCGGCCGAGATTCTTGAGCCCGTCCATGCACATGGTGCCCGACCAACTGGGCCCGGCCGACTCGCAGCGCGTCATCAGTCCGTGATCGCGGCACAGTTCGGTGAAGCGTCCGTAGTGTTCGTCGGCGAAACAATCGGCCACGGTCTTGCGATAGTCATGCAGGAAGCGTTCGGAAATTTCAGCACTGCCAATGACATATCCTCGGAAGACGGGCAGATAGGGCGTGGGATCGTAGCCGCGATAATGCTGGAAGTGACGGAGCATGTTGTCGGTCCAGTTCGGATAGCCACATTCGAAACTGTCGCTGCAGAAACCGCGCAGCGTGTTGCCGGCCAGATCACCTGCATCTTCTATCAGGATTTTCGCCGTCTTCTCGAACATCAATTTCACGCCTGCGCGGTCGAGGTAGTCGTTTTCCAACCCACCCTGACCTGGCATCGGCACCGAGAGTTGTGCGCCGGTCATCCGGTGGCCCGTCCGCACGATGGTCCAGTCGCCTTCCGGCACCTCCCATTCGAGCGTCCCATCAGGCTTGAGCCTGGATGTCAGGTCGATGATCTGGTCCGGCTGGATCGGGTGATCATCCGCCGCCGCTTGCCACGGGGCGAGGGTCTGGGACATCACTTTCTGGGCCGTGATCCAGCAGTCAGCATCGAGTCGGTTGCTTTTGTTAGGGAGGTCAGTGCGCGGACTCGGGCGACCGCCATCCGGCGTGCGGAAGGCCACCAACGCGCTGTCACGGTAGTCCACTTCCTCGATCGGCATCTTGACGGAGAGTTTCGCACCCAACTGCGGTGGCGAGTCGTATCCGTCCTTCGGTCCGGGCATGGGAAGTTTTCCGGAAAACTTCCGTGGCCCCGTCAGACGGGTCTCCGATTGCAGGAACCACCGGCAGGCCTTGTCCGGCGTGATCCATGGTCCACCCATGTTCCAGCCGGGGGCGATGTTGACGTCCACCTTGATACCGACTCTGCGGGCTTCACGCAGCGCGTGTTTGTAAAGTTCGCGCCACTCGTCTGATAGAAAAGCGGGGCCGTTGACCGGCATGTGCCCGCCCCAGATTCCCGAGCTGACAAGCAGCACCGCGCCCATGCCTTTGGCATGAAATTGCTCGAGGTCCCGGGTGATCGCCTCCTTGTCCACGTTGGCGTTCAGCCACCACCAGTAGCCGGAGGGTTTCACCGAGTCGGGCGGCGACAGGAAGTCCCTGCCCAGGGCGTCAGCCTTGTTTTGATCAGCGGCCCTGACCGTGATGGAAAGGCATCCGAGCCAAACGCCGGCCAAGGCAGGGAGATGGCGGCGCATTAGGATGAAACGAAGGCGGATCATGATCTGGAGCCTGGAAGTTGGTTGATAGAGACACCGGCCGGCCTCAAGCTGACGCATTCCCGTTGTTCTTCTGAATTGAAACGACCTGTTTCAGCGGAATTTATCCTGCT
>CANBTO010000163.1 GCA_947372405.1 Verrucomicrobiaceae bacterium | reverse complement strand
CCTCGCGGGTGAGCCGGCGTCCCTGGAACTCCGCCTGGACGAGCGCGGAGAAAAAATCCTCTCCGGGATCCGCCTCCGCCTGGTCGAACAGACCGTTGAGGTATTTCTCCAACGCGGCTCCCTTGCTCACTCCGTCGCCGGTTTCCGGATCGCGGAACACATGGGTGCCCCAGCCGATCCAGACGTGCGCCTCGGACTCGGGCATGTTCAGCAGATAGGCCAGTGCGCGCGATTGCAGCGGAATGGCGAAGTCCCTGACGATTTCGATGGAATCGCGTCCGCATGCTGCTGTTAGAAGCTCGTCCACCAGCGCCTCGACCCGGGCGATGTAGTCCGGTTGCAGCGCACGCTTGAAGAACGGCGCGACGATCTCACGATAGTCCGCGTGATCCGGCGGATCCACCTCCAACGGGAACTGACGGACGCTGCGCACATCGTTCTCCGCGGGGATCGGTATGCGGAAGGGCGCGTTCGAGCTGAAGGTCTCGAAGTCGCGGGCGGCCTCGCGGACATCGTTGAAACGCAGGATCATCGGGACGGGATTGCCGTCGAAGGTGGTCGCCAGCACGGGGCTTCCCGCGCGCGCCTCCCTGAAAGGATCATGATAGGGGCAATGAGACATTGTTAGGGATTGTCGAATGACGCAAATTCCAAATGCCGCGGCGGCATGCAGTCAATCACCGGTTTCACCAACATGAAAACAGGCAACCGCGAAACGCGCGCGATTGCCTGTGAAAGCGGGCCGTGCGGATGTCACGAAACGAAGCTGTAGTCGTACGGCTTGCGCATCTCGCGTGTGGCGTAGGCGTTCGCCTCGGCGGCATTCTCGCCGGTGAAGACTTCCTTTTCCGCATCCCAGGTCAGGCTCTTGCCGGTGCGCAGCGAGATGGCTCCCAAGTGGCAGACCGAAGCCGAGCGATGGCCGATTTCCACCGCGCAGATCGGGTCTTTACGGGACTTCAT
The DNA here is from genome assembly GCA_947372405.1 of Verrucomicrobiaceae bacterium. Next base: position 8,472 of record CANBTO010000163.1, on the reverse strand, counting down.
GCAGTCGAAGAAGTTCCCCTTGTGATCATTGCTCATATACAGGTGCTCGGCATCATCCGGCAGGGGTTTGTGGAGCATGTCCATGTCACTGGCCTTGATTTCGTCGCGGTTCACCCAGATCCAGCCGTCGCTGCCCTCGAAACGGATGCCGTTGCGCTGGCCGTCCTTTTTGACGACTCCGCCGAATGGATCGTCGTCGGGAGTGGAGCGCACGTTGAACACCACGCCATTCGGATAGGTGAACTTCACCTCGTAGTCGGCGATGGTCGTGTAGCCGCCGGGGATCGGGGTGGTCAGCGCCTTGCTTTCGATTTTCGTCGGAGCCGGCAGGCCGATGGCCCAATAGCCGATGTCCATGTGGTGCGCGCCCCAGTCGGTCATTGTGCCACCGGAATATTCATACCAGTAGCGGAACCAAACGTGGCAGCGCTCCTTCACATAATCGACCTTCGGTGCCTGGCCCTGCCAGAAATCCCAGTCGAGTTCGGGCGGCACGGGAACGCTGGCGAACGGGCCTTCACGGCGGCCGGCGGGCAGCCACACGTTCACCTCCTTGAGCTTGCCGATGCGGCCATTGCGGACCAGTTCGCAGGCCATGCGGAAACGCTGGCTGCTGCGTTGCTGGGTGCCGGTTTGCAGGACCACCTTGTTGTCGCGCACGGCTTGGACCACGTGTTTGCCTTCGTCGATGGTCAGGGTCAGCGGTTTTTCAGAATAAATGTCCTTCTTGGCTCTGGCAGCCGCGATGTTGACCAAGCTGTGCCAGTGGTCCGGCGTGCCGTTGACAATGCAGTCGATGTCCTTGCGCTCCAGCAGTTTTCTGAAGTCGCTGAAAGTGTCCGGCGCCTTGCCATCCTTGGTGAAACGCCCCACGGCACGCTCAATGTGGCTCTTGTCCACGTCGCAGACGGCGATTACGTCGCCGAAACGCATGGCGTCCTTCGCATCGCCGCTGCCTTGGCCGCCGCAGCCGATCAGGGCGATGGTCGGCCGCTCGTTGGGGGATTTGATCGTGGCCTTGGGCTCCTCCGCGCGCGCCAGTTCCCGCTCGATGAACCAGAGCGGCAGGCTGGTGGCGGCTGCGGTGGCGGAACATTTCCGGATAAACGACCGGCGGGAGATTTGGATGGATTTCAGATGGTTCATTGGGATTTACGGGTGGATTCGGTGGAAAAACGAAACTTGCTTTCTTTACCTGATCGATCCACCCGGAACTTTCAAGATCCGTCCTCGATTCTTGATTGATCCTCAGTGCGGACGGTGTGTCCGCACTTTGCTGAGTTTTTCCCTTGAAATGCATTCTAGGGCGAATAGCTATTCCCCGATGTCTTTACATTGGAGATGCCTCACTGAGGATTTCCTACTCCAAATCCCCACACAAAACCCCCAAAAATCCCACCGCCATGCATTGCATGAAAAGGAGATGGCAGCGCCATACCCGCATCCTTGTGACCCGCAGGCGGGGCTTTGCCCTCGTCGTGACGCTCTCGCTGATGATCCTGCTTACGATCATTGCCGTGGGACTGCTGTCTCTGGCGAGCGTCTCATTGCGAACCACCTCACAAACCGAGGCCAGAGCGATCGCACGCGCCAACGCGCGCCTTTCCCTGATGCTGGCGATCGGAGAGCTGCAGCGCAACGCCGGGCCTGATACAAGGGTGACCGCTCGCGCCGATATTCTGGCCAAGGAGAATCCGCCCGTCCTGGGTGTATGGGAAAGCTGGCAAGGCACGGATCACGAAACCCAGGGTGCTTTTGCCGGACGTCCGGTTTCTCCGGGCAGCGATTACCGCGCGGCGAAAACCACGCGTTTCAGGGCGTGGCTGACTTCGGTCAGCACCAGCAGCAGTTCCACGGTCTCCGCAGTGCCGAACACCAGCGCGGCAGCCGACAAGGCGAAGCTGGTGGGCGAGGGTTCGGTGGGGAAACAGACCGGAAACGCGAACCAGCAGGTATACCTGACTCCCACCCTTGTTTCGCGAGCGAACCAACAGGGAGGTTTCGCGTGGTGGGTCGCGGGGGAAAACCAGAAAGCCAGACTTCCCCGCCCTTACAACCCGGATGCGGATATTGCGGCGCGCTGGGCGGTGAGAGCGAAGTCCCACGCCATCGCGGACACGACCCCGTTCCGCATGAATGCGCTGCTCACCACCCCTGCTCCGGCCGACAAGGCGATCACCCGGGCTGAAGCGGACTTCATCGCCACACCCGCAACACTCAAGGCTTCCAACGAGTTTTTCCACGACCTTTCCACGGTATCTTCCGGACTCCTCACCAACACCGCCACCGGCGGCTGGCGCAAGGACATTTCGCTCCTCACGGAAACTTGGGACAGCCAGCCAACCTCCGGATTGTCTTTCTTCCGACTGACTCCCACGACCGAAATCAGCGACTACACCCGCCCTTCCCAAGGCAGTCCCGTCATCGCCCGCTCGATGCTCTATCCCTGGGCCAGTTACCGCGGCGGAACCAACATTCCGATCTATCAACACGGACCGGTGACCAGTTGGGCCAATCTCGCGGACTACGCCACCCTCTACAAGCGCATCAATGAAAGTGCGAACGGCCAGATGAGCACCTCCACATACTCCGTGGCCATTGATAATTCTGCGGATAGCTTCGGTTTCCTCCACAAGGTCCGCATCCTGCCGGTGATCGCCCGCATGCAGTGGGTGTTTTCCCACAGCGCCGCAGTGGTCGCGGATCCGAACAAACTGGAGGCCCGGCTCCTGCTCACTCCCGTAATCACCATGTGGAATCCATACAACGTGGAAATCACCGCTCCGGTGCTCACCTTCCAGATTCCCAAACCTCTCCCCGCCGCGCTTCGCTACACGATCAACGGCGCCACCAACGTCAACTACAATGCTCTGACCACCGGCAATACCAACAACAATCCCACCCTCTCCGGCGCCGGATCCCTGAACTTCAGCATCCCGGCGACTTTCACCCTCAAACCCGGCGAAACCCGCCTCTTCAGCCCTGCCTCGACGACGCCCGTGGCAGCCACCGCGACGATCAATCTGGCAGTCGGTTACCGCAGCGGTGGAGGTCACTATTTCCAAGTCAAGGACGATGCCGGCAATGTCGTCACCGCGCCACGAAACGCAGCCATCAAAGCGGATGCCAAGTTCGACACGCAATATCACGACGGAGCCGTGGTGGACGCGCTCGGCGTGGGCATCTACCTCGACATGAAGATCGGCGTGGCTCGACATCTCGTTTACCGGATGGTTTACATCCCGGAGGTGGCCAATACGATTTACAAGCCACTGACCAACCTGGCGGCAGGCACCTTGAGCCAGAGCCTCACCAATCCGCAACCGTTTCTTTCCACCATCTTCGGTGCCCGCATGGCCAGCAGAACCCATCTCGCCGCCAAGGGCTTCGTCCAGTCCAGCCCGCTCGTGAACTACACCGCCATGGGACGCAAGGACGAAGCGGAAACTACCATCTCCCGTCACTATGGCGGCACCGCCCACCCGGTCAACTCTCCGTTCGACTACAGCTTCGTGAAACATGCGCCGGGAGGTGACAGCCTGCTGCCCAATGCCAGCGACACCACCGGCAGCGGCTACATCGTCACCGGATTCAACAAATCCGATGGTTTGTCCCGCTGCGTCATCGACGAGCTGCCATTCCGCCCGCTTGTCTCGCTCGGAGAACTGGTGAACTGGGACGTCCGCTACGAGAATCCGATCCCGCCCTACGCGTTCAACCTGACCGGAAACTCGGACGCCACCCCGCTTCTCCCCTCCAACGCCGTGGTCAACTCCGCCGATGCGGGACTCACCGTCAACCTCCAGCACGACGACTCGTATTGCATCAACCACCTGTTGTTCGATGACTGGTTCGTATCCTCCGTCACTCCAGATCCGTCGGATTTCGGATCCGCGAGCCGCAACGCGCAGGACACCTTTGTCGATTTCGTGGCAGGCAGGAAACCGCTGCCGAATCACGACTATCTGCCCATCCAGGAAGACAAGACAAAGGCGGCAACGGGAGATGCGGCCGCGCGGCAACTCTACACCGACAAGGTCAGCAAGACCGACGCCTGGCGCACCATCGCATCGCGCTTCGAAGTCGATGGAATGTTCAACGTCAACTCCACCTCGGTCACCGCATGGCGCGCCCTTCTCGGCCACGCCCGGAACCAACGCGTGCCCTACATCCGGGACAACGGTGCGAGCTGGATGGTGGATCTCTCCGCCAAGTCGGATCACGTCCTGAGCCGTTTTTCCATTTCGGGAGATACCGTTGCCGGCACTCCCGGAATATCGGGAGCGTTTCCGGAAGCCACCGAATTCGCGGGTTATCGCAAAGTGGACGAGAAGTTTCTTGATGCGCTGGCCTTGCAGGTAGTCAGTCAGGTCCGTGCCCGCGGACCCTTCCTGTCCCTTGCCGAGTTCGTGAACCGGCAATTGTCATCCGGTGACCTGGCACTGGCCGGAACCCTGCAAGCCGCGCTCAACGAGGTCACCAAGAGCCCGGCCACCAATCCCCTCGCATCCGTGCAGGCCCTGTCGACCGTCTCGCTCGCGGTGCCGGACCGGGCGGCGGAGGCTGAATACAAATTCCCGGACGCCGCCGCCGGATACAGTGGCTACGGACTGCCCGGCTGGACCCGTCAGGCGGATATCCTTCGCCCGCTGGCTCCCGTTCTCTCCGCCCGGGACGACACTTTCACCATCCGTGCCTACGGAGACTGCCGGGACTCCAGCAACCGCATCGTTGCCACTGCCTGGTGCGAGGCCGTGGTCCGCCGCGACCGCGAGTATGTCAATCCCACCGACGCAGCCGACATCGTCACCGCCCCCACCATCTCCATCAACCAGAAGCTCGGCCGCCGGTTCAAGCTCGTCTCATTCCGTTGGCTCAACGCGAACGAGGTATGAGCATTCAGAGAAAAATGAACCGCAACCGCAGTGCTGCGGAGATGGACGAACTGGAAAATCCGAAACCGAATCAACCAAAATCAAATGCCCCCGGGTTGAAGAACCTGAATAGAATCCCCTCCTGACCCCGAAGATGAAACAAGCAAACAACCTGACTCTTCGATGATCAGCGTCCATCTGTGTCCATCTGTGGTTCAATATCCCCCTTCGTCATGATGCATCACTTCAGACTTCTCCTGCTCTTGCTTGTTCCATGCATCGCCCTTGCAGCCCCTGCTCCACTGCACACCTGCCGCATCCTCTTTCTTCAAGGCCCCGACGACGCGCCTGACACGCTCCACCTCTTCGATGGAACCAAATCCCGCGAAGTCGAACTGCCGCGGATGAATTTCTCGAAGGTCTATGAACTCCCGCCCGGGCCGCTCACCCTCGGCATGCTTCCCGCTCCTCTAACCGATCCTTCGAAATTCCCAGCGGGCGCGCCGACCGCGACGGTGGCCGAGGGTGTCGTCAACTTCTACCTGCTGCTCTTCAGCGATCCTTCGAACAAGATCGCTCCCGTCCGCATGCAGGTCGTCGCTGCCGATGCCGACCGCGTCAAACCAGGCCAGACGCTGTGGTTCAACATGACCAAGTCCACCGTCGGAGGTGTTCTGGGCTCACAAAAGCTCAACATCGGGCCGGAATCCCGATTGACCATTGACGCACCTGCCGCAGGTGCCGTCGATTACCCGGTGAACCTCGCTTACCGCATCCCCGGCAAGGACGCCCTCTATCCGCTTTGCGAAACCCGCTGGCAACACGATCCCCGCAGCCGCAGCGTCGCCTTCATCGTCACCGAGCAAGGCGTCCGCACCCCGCGGATCCTCGTCTTCCCGGATTACCGCGAGGAAAAGACCGAAAAGAAACCCTGATCGCCCCATCGATCATCCTAAAATCCGAAATGCATTTGAACAGAAGGTAACGGAGGTAACAGAGATTGAGTATTTTAGGGTTGAACGGATGGTTTTCGAAACTCACCTGCTGGATGATTTGGGTTATCAACCGAATTCCTCGATTCTCTGTTTCCTCTGTTTGCTCCTGTAAAACCATCCTCGTTTCTCGGATTATGAGTCAAACGGAGACGGCCAAACGCCGGAAACAACCCGACCGGCAGGAGCTTGTTGCCACCCGGCCGGAATACCGCTAGACCAAGCACGCGATGTTTTTCGAAAACAGCTACCGCGACAACCAGCCCCTCACCCGCGTCGGCAGTGTGCCCGTGTATGGCACCACGATTCTGGTCGCCGCTCTGGTCATCGGCTTGGTGGTTTCAGCTCTGGCGGGCGGCTGCGTCGCGGCGATGATGCTTTTCTTCGAGCCCGAGCTGTTTTGGCGGCACGGGCAGATCTGGCGCGCGCTGACTTATCTGATGGTGGGGCATGTGGATTTTTTCACGATCTTCAACCTCATGTTCCTCTACAGCTTCGGCCGCGACTGCGAACAGGAAATGGGCCGCAGACGCTACTTCGCGTTTCTCGGGCTCCTCGTCGCGACGCCCGTGGCGGTTGCGACACTGCTCTGGCTGCTGGGCTTCGGCGGCGGCGTGACCGGGTCCACCCACCTCGCCATGGGACTGGTGATCGCCTTCGCCACCATCTATCCGAATGTCGAATGGTGGGCATCCATCCCGATGAAGTTCGTGGCCATCGGCTGCATGTTTCTCGCCGCCGTCGGCCACTTGAGTGCGCGCGACCAAATCGGCCTCGCCTCCACCCTGGTGACCTGCGCGGTTTCCTTCGGATATATCCGGGCGATCCGGGCGGGTGCCATCGAAGGAATCTCACTACCCGGTTTTTTCCGGCGGAAATCCAAGTCCCATAAGAAGGCCGCGCCCGAAAGCGACACACCCGGAGAGATGGATGCGCTCTTGGACAAGATCGCGAAGTCGGGAATGGACAGCCTCACTGCAAAGGAGCGCGCCCGGCTGCAGTCGGCACGCAGTGAGATGATGAAAAGAGACAAGCGCTGATCGCCGGTCAGCGGCGCGAATCGCATTCCAACGTCCAAATCCACCGATGACCGGCGATTGAACTGCGGTTGAGGATGCGACTGTGGAGTGGATCGGTCATTCAGTGGGATGGCTTGTTCGGCTATGTGTTTTCGGGCAAATTGAAGATGCTGCGGATGTTCTTAGTGTCTTCCATATATCAGTGATAGTATGAACCATAATAAATAATAGTATGACACACCTCCAAAGACGCCACATCCCAACGTCCATAAGAGCGTTGTATTGAACTGACTGGTGACATTGCGGAAAGTGTTCATAACATAAATACCTACAAGAGACACCAAACCGGTGGCCACCCCCACAGTGATGAAGCCAAACCACCAACCCATCTCATAGCCGAGTTGGATTTTCACGCCCAACCAATTACCAGTATCCGCAAGAAGCAATGAGAGAACGATTGCAGTCACCGGAGATAGAACCATCCATCCGCATCCCGAATGCTTTCTTGCAGTTTTAGGTGACGAATTCGTTCCAGATTCTGGTGAAATTCGATCCCGGCGGGATTCCCATTCTGGAATATCTTCTGACATATTTCGTCGAACAGTAGAATTGAACGACCGGTCGGGTTTAGGGGGGGGTAAGCGACCGGTCGGTGATCAGGGTAAAAGGCGACCCGGAAAGGCGCTTCTCCGGGATTTCCCGCCGTGGCCGGATCGACGATACGGCAGCGGCGGAGGATCGGGGTTGGTGGTTTTCGGTTTGCGTTGCAGTTGATAGAAAGTCCCGCAGGGCGCGTCAAGCAGGCAGAGGCACGACCCAGGGGCGGGCGCTCAGGGCACGGCGCGGGCGCGTTCCCCCCCGGGCTCCCCATCCCGTGCCGCGAAAAGCATCACTTTTCTTAAAAAATCCCCGGGCGCTTCTTCTTCGAAACAACCTCGAAATCACGGGGTTTTCCGGCGGGCATGCACGAAATCCTTGCGCTGAAAATTCCGATCCGGTAGCCGTGAGAAATGCCGTTAGGGCGGGCAGGTTGTGCGTAGCATGATCTCGGCGGAGGGATGTTCCCTCCACCCACCCCCGCTGTTGCCTCTCGCCTCCCTACCGAAAGCGCAACCGTCAACGCGGCATCCGCAACCGCAACCGACTACGCGGCATCCGCATTCGCTGACGGGGCATCCGCATTCGCTGCGGCATCCGCAACCGCCGACGTCGCGTCCGCAACCGCCAAGGGGGCGTCTGCAACCGACAACATGGCTCTGCAACCAACAACGACCGTGGTCCGCCTCCTCCACGCACACGAACTCGCAACACATCACGAAAACCGGAGTCACCCCGCTGACGATGATCTACACCCGCGTCCGTGCCATTGGCGCCCACGGCCCTGGCGAATGGTCGGACGTCGCGCAAGTGGCGGTGCTGTAAAACCGTGAAACCCCACTGCGGTTCCGCAACCCCGGCGCGTCCCATCCGCGCCGGGGTTTTTTTGAGTCATCAGCCATTCGCTGGATTCGCTGGATTCGCGGTGCCTGACACTTTCGGTGATGCGTCCGGGACGATGCCCCTGACGAGCCGGGCGATGGCGCGGCA
>CANBTO010000162.1 GCA_947372405.1 Verrucomicrobiaceae bacterium | reverse complement strand
GGCTTGCAAAACTAACTGTTTGTTAGATCCGGTTGGATCTTTCACCGTGGTGTCCAGCGATTGGAACGGCGCGGCCCCTTTTCCGATCCATTCCGCCTGAATCGCCACCTTGTCGCCCTGCCGATAGAACGGTCGATCGGCGGTCATTTCGATGCGACCGGCGCTTTGCAATCCCTCCTGATCCGGGGCCAGCCAATCGAGCAATTGTCCCCAAAACGTATCGTAGGGCGTGAGCTTGCCCGCCCAACCCGGCGCGGCCACCCGCCAGCGCCAGAGGGTGTCGCTCAGGACCACCGCCACCCGCCCGCTGCCCTGTTGTTTCACGACAACTAACGGCCGCGCCTGACCATCGGCGACAGCCTCCATCAGCACCTGCGCGTTGCCGGCCACGCCGGTCACCGAGTTCGCGCCCTGCAAGGCAGGGAAATCCTTGACCGCCTCAAACAGGGGGCCGAACACCGGATGCCGCAGGCCCGCATCGGTCAGGCGGACACCAAAACGCCCGTCGCGGTGCGGCGCAGGCACCGGAACCGGCAATACTTTGCCCAGCGTAGCAGTCGCCAACGGCGAGGCTAACAAATTCGGTCCGCCTAACACCGCCAGCCCGCCGCCCTTGCCCGTGTAATCGGCGATGGCCTGCCACTGCACCGGGTTGAGCGCGTCGGGGCTGACATCCTCGATCACCACGGCAGCGCGCGATGACAGAGCTGCGGGACTCAGATCGAGCGTGCCCTTGGCCGTGCCGCCGCCATCGCCGATGCTCGCCCAGCCGTTCTGCCAGCGGGTGAAACCATCGAGCCGCACGTTACGGTCGGTCGTCAGGGCACGGCGCAGGAATTTCCCCTCGAATCCCAGCGTGTTAGAAAGCAGCAGGACACTCCGCCCCTCCTGCCTAACCGCCACGACGAAGGGCTGTGATTTCGCCGACGCGTCCGCCGCCGGATCGGCCACGCGCAACTCATAGGCATGGCTGCCGGGCCGCTCCGGTTTGAGTGGGAGATGGACTTCCATCACCTCGCCACGACGGTTGAAACGCACCCGGCTTTCCGCCAATTTCTGACCCTCGCTCCAGACTTCCACCGGGATGTCCTTGCCGTCCACGCCCCAGCCTTGCAGCACCACGCGGACGCTGGTTTCCGCCCCCGCTTCCGGGCGGCGCGGCGGCTCGATCTGCCACACCGCGACCCGCGCCACCATGGTAGTTCCGGGTGGTTCAACTTCCATCACCCAGCACGGCAGGTTCAAACTAACAGGCGGTCCGCCACCCGTATCCAAACCGTCGGAAATCAGCACCACTCCCGCCGCGCCCTCACGACCCCAGCGATGGGTCCAGTCTTCCAACGCACCATTGATGCGTGACTCGGTGCCCTTGAATGCGATCTCGCCCGGCACGGTTTCCATCAGTCCCTTGTCGATGGCGAAGAACCGCAGATCACAGGTTTCGCGAGCCTTGCGGAAAGCGGTGGAGTCCAGCCACTCGCGGGTCATCTGTGCGCGCGAGCCGTCGTTCATGCTCTGCGAGGCATCGACCAACACTCCCACCAGCGGGCGCTCGGACACCGTTTCACGCCGTCGGAACTGCGGTTGTAACAGCACCCAGGCTAACAACACCGCCGCGCCGCCGCGCAGGCCAGCCAGCCACGCCGCCCGCCGCCGGTCCGCATCGCCACGCAGACCCCGGAAGGTCCACACGGTGAACCCTAACACCCCCAGCGCGAGCAGCCAGAACAACACGTTCGCCGTCATCCGCCCGCCCTCCTGCTTGTAAGGATATTGATGAAACCCGCGCCATCCGCCGCCACCGCACGTTGTCTCGCGGCACGGGTGGACATCCATCCCTCTGCTAGAAACGCCAGCGCCGCCAATGCTAACAGCCACGGCCACACCGGCACCTCGCGGCGGATTTCCTCCCGCCACTCGCGGATGCCCTGCGCCCCGGTAGCGACCCGCCCCGGCAACATCGCCTGCAATTTCACGGAATCCAAGGCTCGTAAATCCGACTCCTCGCGGCGGACATTCACCGCACATTGCCAGCGCGCTTTCCGATCGGGGGAAATAGCCTCTGCCAAACCGCTATGAAGTGCGCGAATCGCCGGGCCGCCATCGGCAGCCGCCGGCCACACCGCATCACCGGCGAATTTCTTCAGATCCGGCCACGCCTCGCCGACCCAACAAGCGGTAGCCACTTGCATCTCCAACTCCCGCGCGCGGGCGAGCTGTTGGACCAGCGGCACATAGGCTGGCGAAAGCGGCAAATCGCCCCACGCGCGGTCGGCACTTGCATTCAGCCAGAACACCCGGCCTTTGCCATGAGCAGCCTCGACTAACAGCGGAAACTCGCCTGCTAGAGTGGCCAGCACTTTTCCCCCGTCAGCCGCAACGCTGTGTCTAGCAGTTTTCTGCGGAAAGGGTGGAAACGGTGTCTGCTCGCTCCATACGCCATCGAACAACGGATCGGCAGGCACCAGCAAGCGCGTGGCCATACGGCCGGCGGGCAGGCTGGTTTCCGGCCCCGCTGTCACCGGCCATGACTTGAGCAGCGGCTCCGCTTGCGAATCCGCCGTGACCACGACCGTGCCGCCCGCCTCGGCATATGCAAGCGCCTTGGTCCAGTCGGCTTCGTTAGTAATCGACCCGCCGGTGAACCACACGGCATCCACGCCATCGGTCGCTTGTTTGACCCATGCCTCGGACGCGATGGCGACGGCCTTACCCGCGCCCCCTGCCGCCAGTGCTCTTGTTAGGAAAAACGACGGGCTCATTCCACCACCCGGCACCCCACCGCGATCCACCACGAGCACCTTCAGCGCCTGACGCACCGGCAGGGCGAAGCACCAATGATCGTCAGCAGTTAGAGCATCGCCCGCCAAAGCCAGTTCGCCTGTTAGTAGCGGTCCCTCAGTGACTGGCACCGGTAGCGACAACGGCACTTCCAACGAGCCGCCCGCCGGAATTTCCACCGGTTTCCGCAACAGCACCTGACCCCCGCTCCGACATTCCAACAGATCGCTAACAGCAGCCGGGCCGTAATTCGCCAGCCTCACCACGCCCGTCAGCAGCGTGCCCGCGCGCACCGCCTTGCCATCCCACCGCGCCGCAACCACGCAGGCGTTGGCTGGCCGCGCAGCATCGGGAGCCAGCACCACCAAGCCCACGCCTCCCCGCGGCCAGGTGTTGCGGAAAAAACCCTCGGCAGGCCAATCCCATGCCGCCGGTTGATTGTCCGTGATGACCACCAATTCCTTGCGCCCGACACTCCGGGTGTCCGCCCACTCGCGAGCCGCGTTGAAGACCGTGGCCAAATTCGACGAACCTTCGGATAAAGTCACCGCGTCCAACTCCCGGAACAATTGTCCGCGATCCACAATTGGGACGGGCACGGGTTGCTCCAAACGATCTGTTAGCACCCACAGCGCCACGGCATCCGTGCGGTCGAGGCCGTCGATCCATTCATGGGCCAGCCGTTTGGCGGCATCCAGTCGGGTGCCGGTTTCGCCCCGCCAGCCCATGCTTGCCGTCGCATCGATGACCACCACGGACGCCACCGAGCGCCCCGCACCAAACCAACCACCGCGCGAGCGCACGACCGGTCTGGCGAAGGCCAACGCCAGCAGGGCTAACAGTAACAGCCGAAGCAGCAACAACCCGAGATCCTCAACCTTTGCCTGCCGTTTCATCCGCGCCGTCGCCATTTTCAAATAGCGCAGCGAGGGAAACTCCACCGGTGTCTGCCGCCGCTTCCGCCGCAGGTGCAACCACAATGGCACCCCGAGCGCGGCGAGGCTGGATAGCATAATTGGTGAGAGGAAACCCATGCAGAGAAAGCGCTAAATATAAAGTATTAATTTCTAAACTTAAGAGGCTAGTGTCGCGTGAAATTTATTGTGACGGACAGCGTGTGTAGTCGTGGTTGAGGCGTCTCGCCGCAACCACAACCCGGCACGGCCATCCATCAATCTGAGCTTTACGGACCACTCGTAAAATTTCGCTCATTCGATAGCATGGATGGAAACGGAATATCATCTTTAGTTTCATGCTCCTAGGCGCTTGCGGGAGGCTAACAATTCATTCAGGAAATCGCTCGGTGTGCGGTCGGTGGTGGCGATGCGGAAATCCACGCGTAGGCCGCCGCAGCGATTGCGAAATCCTTGGATCGCCGTGCCGATGGCTTCGCGATAAGCGGCCCGGACGAGGGCGGCATCCGCTTCGAGGCGTTCGCCGGTTTCCATGTCGATGAAGTCGGACACACCGTCGAAGGGCAGATCGAGCTCCGCCGGGTCTAACACTTGCACCAACACCACATCATGCCCGCGCCGGCGGAAATGCGCGAGCGCGCGGAACACCGCATCCGGCGCGTCCAACAAGTCGGACAACATCAGCACCAATCCCCGACGGGCCATGCCTTCCGCCAACGCTTCCAGCGCCTTGCCGGTATCCGTGCGGCCGGCGGGTTGATGGGCGGCGAGGGCTTCGAGAAAATGCCTAGTGTGACGCGTCCCGCCCTTGGCCGGGAGCCAAGTGCGAACCTGATCGTCATAGACCACAAGGCCGAAGGAATCCTGCTGGTGGCTCGCCAGATAGGCCGCCCCGGCAGCCAACTCGCGGGCGAATTCAAATTTCGTGAGTTTGCCCGAATGCCGGAATGCCATCGACGCGGACGCGTCTAACACGAGGTGGACACGCAGGCTGGTTTCCTCTTGGAATTGTTTGATGAAATAGCGTTCGCTACGACCAAAGACCTTCCAATCGAGATGCCGCAAACTGTCGCCCTGCACATAGTCGCGGTGGTCGCGGAACTCGACACTCGCGCCCTTGACCGCGCTCGAATGCTGGCCCGCCCGCCCGCCCTCCGCCGTCCACCGCGAGCCAAGCGCGAGGTGGTCAAGCCGCCGCATGGTTTCGGGTGATAGAAAATCGGAAAAGCCGGGCATTTTTAAAAGATTAAATCTTAAATTCTAAACAGATGATAGGAGATCGGAGATAGGGGATTTAATAGAATCCGCTTTGCGTTCCTCTGCGGCCTTTGCGACTTTATTTAACCAAAGCATGGAACAATATATTAACTCCAAGCGCGGTGGAATCCGCCGGTTCGTAGCCGATGGCATAGGGGGCGGGGGCTTGTTCCCAGCCGGCCGATAGATCGCGGGGGCAGTAGATGATGGCGGTGGAACCATTGATCTCCGCAGTGAACAATTCCGGTGCGGTGGTCTTGCGGTTGTCGAGTTGGGCGGACAGCGCGGGGCGGACTTTGACCATGCCCACTTCGTTCGGTTGGTGGCAGAGCGGGGAGTTCGCAGGCACCGGAACCAGCGGGTGATCCGCCAGCACCTTCGCCATTTCCGCACGGAAGGCGGTGTCGAAAGAGGCGCGACCATCGCCCGCCTCCGCGAAGATTACGCCGCCTTTCATCAGGAACTGCCGCAGGTTAGCGCGTTCGTTTTCGCCGAGCGCAAAATCAGTTGTGCCGGTTAGATAGAGCAGCGGCGTCTCAAACATCGAGGCGTCTGATAGAGAAACCTCGCGCCAGTCGAAGGAGACCGGAGCACCGGTGGCTTCATTGAATTTCCGCAACAACATGGGCATGGCGGCAGGCCGGGTTTTCCAAGGTCCGGCGTGGGCGACCCAGCCGACGCGCAGACTGCCCGCCTTGCTGCCGCCGCCGTCGGCGAGTTCTACGCTCTTGCCCGTGCTGCGACCGGCCTCCTGCATGGCGGTGACGTAGGAAACGAGATTTGCGCCGAGTCGCCGGGCGTCCTCATCCTCGTAGCCCCACGAATCGTGACGGTTTTTTTCCCAACCCATTGCGATGTCAAAGCGCGAGATGATGATGGCGGTGCGGTTGTCGATGTCCACCCCGTCGAACCAGGGGAAATTATCCTTCACCACGCCATCCTTGATCGCACGCTCGCGGTATTTCACCTGTTTAATCTCATGATAGGCGCGAAACATCGGGTGATCCAGACGCAGCCGATAGACTGGGTTTTCCGGCAGGATTTCCTGCGCGGCGGCGACTGCGGACTGATAGAAATCCGGGTGACCGACGAGGGCGTTGAATAGGATGGTGCCGCCATTCCGCACATATTCGCGCATCCGGGTGATCTCCTCGGGAGAGAGTTTGAAGGGTTTGTAACCGGAGCGGTAGAGCACCGGATTCTCGCGGGGATTGGTCGAGACGTCCCGCCAGGTCTTGATATTGGAGCTGAAATTCACGCCCATTTCCCCGCTCATCCATTCGAGCAGTTTTTTCAAATCGTGCGGCGTGCGCGCCCAGTCCTCGGCATCGCCGGTGCGGATTTTGGTGAGCAGGACCGGTGGCTGCGGCGGATTCTTATGTTCCTGGCGCTTCTGCGGGACGGCTGGATAAGGCAGCGGCGGCATGCCCTCGGATGAGGAAACCTGCGCTGGCGGGGGCTTGGGATTCTGCAAGGGCGGTGGCTCGGGCGGGGTAGGCGCGGCGAGGGCGACCACGGGGCAAAGCGCGAACAAGACGGCGGGGATAGCTTTCATGGCGGTAAATTGCATTGAATCCAATCGTTAAAACGCAGGTCGCCGGTGCTTTCATTCAATGGATCCATGAGAATGTGAGGCGGGGGTTGTGATCGACCGTGGGCCTGCTATTTTCCGGCAGCCCGATGAATGCCAATTCCCCCCCACCGCCGGTTTCCACGGGAGTCGTTTACGAGGCGCGAGGGGTGCGCAAGGTCTATCACACCGGCGAACTGGATGTGGTGGCTTTGCATGGCGTGGACATCGAGCTGAACGCCGGCGAGTTCGTCTGCCTGCTCGGCGCGTCCGGCAGCGGGAAATCGACCCTGCTCAACATCCTCGGCGGACTCGACGTGCCAACTGCGGGAAACCTGATCTACAAGGGCTGGCCGTTGGATGGCGCGGATGAAAACACGCTCACTCTATTCCGCCGCAACTGCGTGGGCTTCGTGTTCCAATTCTACAACCTCATCCCCAGTCTAACGGCCCGTGAAAACGTCGCGCTCATTACCGGCATTTCCCGCGATCCCATGTCACCGGAAGAGGCGTTGGAAATGGTCGGTCTAAACGCGCGGATGGATCATTTTCCCTCACAACTATCCGGCGGCGAGCAGCAGCGCGTGGCCATCGCCCGCGCCATCGCCAAGCGCCCGGAGGTCCTGTTGTGTGACGAGCCCACCGGCGCGCTCGACGTCACCACCGGCATCGCGGTGCTGGAGGCCGTGGAGCGCATCAACCGCGAGCTCGGCACGCTCACCGTCATCATCACCCACAACGCCGTGATGGCGGAAATGGCGGATCGGGTCTTATATCTATCAGATGGAAAAATCGTTAAATCCCAACGCAACGAAATCCGCCTGCCTGCCTCACAACTCAAATGGTGATAGGACTAATACGACCTATATGACTTATAAGTCCGATTTCTCGCCATGATCCACCCTCTCGACCGGAAACTGCTGCGTGACCTTGGCAAGATGAAGGGCCAAGTCTTCGCGGTGAGTCTGGTCATGGCGTGTGGCTTGGCGATGATGATCATGACGCGCTCGCTGATCATGACGCTGGAGACGACGCGGGGGGCATATTATCAGAAATATGCGATGGCGGATATTTTCGCGACACTCAAGCGCGCACCGCTGGCCGTGGCGGACCAGCTTGCGACGCTGCCCGGAGTGGCGACGGTGGAAACGCGGGTGGCGGTGGATGTGACTCTGGATCTGCCCGGACTATCAGAACCTGCGACAGGCCACATCATCTCACTGCCGAAGGATGGTGGCCCGCAGAAGCTCAACCGGCTATTTCTGCGCACGGGCCGATTACCCCGTTCGGACGAACGGCGCGAGGTGGTGTTAGGCGAATCCTTTGCCGATGCGAACGGCCTGAAAACCGGCGACTCACTGGTGGCCGTGATCAACGGGCGGCGGGAGACCTTGCAGATCTGCGGGATCGGCCTGTCGCCTGAGTATGTGTTCGAGGCGCGGCTGGGCGAGACGCTGCCGAACCACAAGCGCTTCAGCGTGATCTGGATGAACTATCAGGCGCTGGCGGTGGCTTACGATTTGGATGGCGCATTCAATGACGTCTGTATCGACCTCGCGCCCGGCGCCGAGCCCGGCCCGGTGATCGGGGAGATGGACCGGGTGCTCGCCCCGTATGGCGCTGGCGGGGCATTCACCCGCAAGGAACAGGCCTCCGCCCAGCGCTTGGATGACGAGCTGCGGGTGCTGCATTCGCTATCCATCGCCTATCCGCTGATTTTTCTCAGCGTAGCGGCATTCATGGTGAACGCGGTGCTGGCGCGGATCGTCCGGTTACAACGCGAGCAGATCGCGCAGATGAAGGCGCTCGGTTATTCATCGTGGCAGGTTGGCGGACATTTTTTGAAATTCGTGTTGGTCATCGGCATGCTGGGAA
This sequence comes from Verrucomicrobiaceae bacterium, assembly GCA_947372405.1. The sequence continues at coordinate 1,064 of CANBTO010000162.1, read as the reverse complement.
CCGTCATCGGCGGGCTTGGCGGGCGCTTGCTTGGTGCGGTGCTGGTGAACATGTACACGCTGTTTTTCCGTTTCCCCTCGCTGGTGTTTAAAATGGACTACAGCGCGCTTGGTCTGGCCTTGGGGGTCTGCCTTGGAGCCTCCGTGCTGGGTGTTCTAACGGTCGTCTGGCAGGCGGTGAAATTGCCACCCGCCGAGGCGATGCGGCCCGAGCCGCCGGCGGATTTCAAGCCATCGTTGTTCGAGCGGATCGGCCTGACATGCTGGTTCAGCCCGACCTTCCGGATGGCGTTGCGCAACATTGAGCGACGGCCATGGCAGGCGGTTTTCACCTGCTGCGGCCTCGCGCTGGCGACGGGGCTGATGGTGCTGCCGGGCGCGATGAGCGACAGCATCGACTATTTGCTAACATTTCAATGGAACAGCCAACAGCGGCAGGACGTTTCAGTTTTTCTAACTGAGCCGACCGGCGGACGCGGGTTTCATGATCTCGAACACCTGCCCGGTGTCATCTGTGCTGAGCCGATCCGCAGTGTCCAGGCACGGCTGACTTATGGCCAACACCACCGGAAACTCTCGGTAACGGGCATCGCACCGGGGGCGAATCTCAACCGTCTGCTAGACGAGAAGAGCCATCCGATCACGATGCCGGAGGATGGCTTGCTGATGTCGAAAAAACTCGCCGAAGTCATCGGCGCACAGATTGGCGATGAGGTGGAGGTCGCGGTGTTGGAGGGGCGGCGGCCGGTTTTACACATCCCCATCCGTGGTCTCGTCACCGACTTCGCGGGGGTGGCGGCGTACATGGATATTTCCACGCTGCGGCGGCTGATGATGGAGGGCGATACGGTGAACGGCGCCTATCTAACACTGGATCACCAGCGCTGGGCCGAGTTCATGCGCTCGCTCAAGGACACGCCGCGCGCCGCCGTGGTGATGGTGAAACGGGATCAGCTCAACGCCTTCCGCGATACCACCGGCCAGAGCATCGGCATCATCCGCAAGTTGTATTTCGTGCTCGCCACCATCGTCGCCTTTGGTGTGGTTTATAACAGTGCCCGCATC
>CANBTO010000161.1 GCA_947372405.1 Verrucomicrobiaceae bacterium | reverse complement strand
TTGCCCGGCACTCTCCTCCGCACTCAACGCCAAACCCTCAACCAGCAAAAGCGCGGCTTGATTCAGCGGCTGCTGACGAAGAAGATCCGAGTCAAGCCATGAGCAACGAGCCCCAAGCAACTTCTTCAACGCCCTCTGTGTTTCTGTCCTACTCCCACGATTCGCGGCAGCACAAGCAGTGGGTTGCCCAGCTTGCCGCTGCCCTACTTGAAAAAGGCATTCAGGTGATTTTCGATCAATGGGATCTGGAACCCGGCGACGATGTCCCGAAATTTATGGAGCGGGCCGTCAAACAGGCGGATCGGGTCCTGATGGTCTGCACGGAGCCCTATGTGAGAAAAGCCAACGATGGAAAAGGTGGCGTCGGCTATGAGGCGATGATTGTCACCGGGGAATTGGTGAGGGATTTGGGAACCCGAAAATTTGTCCCTATCGTCCGCCAAGGCGGCGACATCGTGGTTCCGGATTGCGTTTCAACACGGCTATACGTTGATTTCAGTCAGGATGAGGATTTCGGCAATTCTCTAGAACAATTGGTTAAGACAATCCATCAAGTGGTTGCTGCCTCCAAGCCACCGCTGGGGGCAAGTCCGTATTTGTCAATGGCCTCACCCAGCTCGGTAACTCTCACGAGACAAGCCGAGGCCGACGCACCTTATTCCAGTTTGTTCGGCAACGCTTCCTTGGCCTACAGGCAAGCCGCTACTCATGCCTCAGCAGGCGATGTGGTGGGATGGAGGCGTATGATGAAGGCTCTCGAACGACAAGCTGCTTCCGATCTCATCACATGGAGGAACAACAATCCAAGCATTCCGGCCGCAACAGACCGGGACTTTGCCGCTTTGCATGAACACGCGGCACTCGGAGTGCGCTGCTACTCGCCATTTTTCGCCGCATTGGTTGCAGGCGCGGAATCGGGCCAGTCGGAGTTCTGCGGGCAACTGGGATGGATTGATGAAATTTCCAAGCCGCCTGGTTGGAATCCCGAAGGTGCCGCCTACTGGTATGATTTTCCCGAACTACTCTTGTTCGTCGGACACGCACTGATCGGCTCGATGTTGATGGAATCACTAGCCAGCAAACAGGTTTATGATCTTGCAACGACCCGGTTACCTCTCCGGTGGCGAGACAGTAAGCAGAAAGCTCTCTTCAATGATAGCAGCGTCACAGGCTGGCCAAAGGCCATGTTGCACACTTGCACTGTCGCTTGGACGTTCCTTCTCAAACAAGCGGATGAAGAGTGGGTCGTCGAGGCATTCGGATCCCCTGAGCACTTCCAGAGCGCCCTATGCGCCTATTACCAGTATCTTAGTTTCCTCAATTTTGTGTCACTTTCAGCCAAAGGGAGGATCGAGAGCCGGCAATTGGACTGGGCTGTCACGGTGCCTTTGAATTTCTGCCGTTCACCCCGGGAAATCTCGCTCCGCGGATACCGCACCTTCCTCGGCCATAGGGACTTTCTCCTTCATATGCTCAAAGAGAACGAACTGGACGTCCCGGAAAAGCTTCAGAACCACTGGAAGACCTGGATGGCTGAGTGCGGTCGATGGCTGGGAAACGTTTTCAGCTGGCACTTCGATTTCGAGATTCCCCAAGCATCACTGCCGGACGATATGGTTGCCAAAACCCTCAAAATTAGTGAATTATGATTGTTCTCAGGCTGCGAGGATCGCTCAAATTTCACGGCAGATGCGCCGGAATTGCAGCTTCCATCGGCAAGTATCGGCTTGACCAGCAGCGTTCCAGCAGTGAATTGTCCGTCAACAAGCCCTCCACGCCTCTCCTCGGAAGCGCACTTTGGAGGGTATTTTTTTGCCACTGATCATGACCGCCAAGGAAACATTCTCCAAGCCGGCCCTGACTGTCGTGGATCAGTTGTCCAAGCTCCTGAGCAAGGGCTTGCTTGTCAGCGACCACGAACAGGCCGAACAATTGCTCAGGAACATCGGCTACTATCGGCTTTCGGGATACAGTCATCCATTTCGCTCTACCGGCAACAGATCCCGTTTCAAGGCGGGCACCACCTTCAATCAAATTGTGCGCCTATACGAGTTTGATCGACGTCTCCGACTTCTCGTCGGAGATGCGATTGATCGTTGCGAGGTTGCCATCCGGGCCCAAATCGTAAACGAAACGGCCGTCCGTCTGGGGCCACATTGGTTCACAGAGCCAAGGCATTTTAATAAGGCATTTCAACTCAGCGACCTTCGGTCGAAGATCGAGAGTGCGGTCGGAATCCGATTCAACCCAAGAACGAATCAAAAAGAGTATCCGCAGAAGCATTCCGAGACCTTCATCTCTCATTATTACAACAAATACGACAGCCCCGAATATCCTCCGATCTGGATGACGGCGGAAACCTTGTCATTCGGTGTTCTTTCCAAGATGCTGTTTTACTTGGCGGACGAAAAGCTTCTGGAAGCGATTGCCGCCCCCTTTGGGTTCCACCACACGGTCTTCCGTCAATGGGTGTTCAGCCTGAGCTATCTTCGGAACCTATGCGCCCACCACAATCGTCTATGGAACCGTGTCTTTTCCATCCCGCCAAAAATCGCCAAAAGACATCGGGAAATTGTTCATTCGCCGGATCGCTTCCACGCGTTCGCCATAGTGCTCGTTGAGTTGCTCGCAACTATGAAATTGGATAGAAAATGGATTCAGAACCTTCAGGATCTGCTTGTCGAATATCCTGAGATCGATCCCAGTGCGATGGGTTTCCCAACGGACTGGGAGAATATTCCGTTCTGGCGTGACCGAATCACCCCACTCAATCCCCGCTCTTGAGGACCTTGATGAAGGCGTCCTGCGGGATGTTGACCTTGCCGAACATCTTCATCTTCTTTTTCCCTTCCTTCTGCTTCTCGAGCAGCTTGCGTTTGCGCGTGATGTCGCCGCCGTAACATTTGGCGGTGACGTTCTTGCGCATGGCGGAGATCGATTCGCGGGCGACGATCTTGCCACCGACGGCGGCTTGGATGGCGACGACGAAAAGGTGGGAGGGAATGACTTCCTTCAGCTTTCCGGCGAGCACGCGGCCGTAGGACTCGGCCTTGTCGCGGTGGACGATGGTGGAGAAGGCCTCGACCGGATCGCCGGCGATGAGCATGTCCATCTTCACCATCTTGGCGGCGCGGTAGCCGGAGTGTTCGTAATCCATGGAGCCGTAGCCGCGGGTCATGGATTTGAGCTTGTCGTTGAAATCCACGAGGATTTCGGAGAGCGGAAGCACGCAGGAAAGCATGACACGCGACTCGTCAATGGTCTCAGTGTTGGTCACATCACCGCGTTTTTCGAGCACGAGCTGCATCATGTCCCCGATGTATTCTCCGGGCACCATGATATAGACATTCACGATCGGTTCGCGGATTTCCTGGATGCCCTGCGGCTCGGGGAAAAGCGTCGGGTTGTCGATGATCTTCTCGGTGCCGTCGGTCATGGTGACCTGATAGATGACGGACGGGTAGGTGGAAATGACGTCCATGTCGAACTCGCGGCGGAGGCGCTCCTGGATGATCTCCATGTGGAGCAGGCCGAGGAATCCGCAGCGGAAACCAAAGCCCAGCGCGGTGGAGCTTTCCTGCTGATAGGTGAAGGCCGGATCGTTGATCTGGAGCTTGCCCATCGCCATTTTCAGCGCCTCGTAGTCCGACGAATCGACCGGATAGATGCCGGAGAACACCATCGGCTGGATTTCCTTGTAACCGGGCAGCGGCTCGGCGCAGGGGTGGGTGTTGTCGGTCATGGTGTCGCCGATCTTCACCTCGCTGGCGGACTTCATGTTGGCGATGACGTAGCCGACATCGCCGGCCGAAAGAACATCGCGGACACTCATCTTCGGGGTGAAGACGCCGACTTCCTTGACTTCGTACACCTTGTCCGTGGCGAAGAGTTTCACGCGCTGGCCGCGCTTCACGGTGCCGGAAAACACGCGGACGTAGGAGACCACGCCGCGGTAGGTGTCGTAGAGCGAATCGAAGACCGAACAACGCAGCAGTTTGTCCGGGTTTTCCTTCGGCGCGGGAACGCGGGCGATGATGGCTTCGAGAATTTCCTCGATACCGATGCCGTTTTTCGCGGAGGCGGGGATGCAGTCCTCGGCGGGGATGCAGAGGATTTCCTCAAGCTGCTTCTTGCACTTCGGCACGTCGGCGGCGGGCAGGTCGATCTTGTTGAGGACAGGGATGATCGTGAGGTTCTGCTCGGTGGCGAGATGGAGGTTGGCCACGGTCTGGGCCTCCACGCCTTGGGCGGCATCGACCATCAGGATGGCACCTTCACAGGCGGCGAGCGCGCGGGACACCTCGTAGGAGAAATCGACGTGGCCGGGGGTGTCCAGCAGGTTGAGTTTGTAGGTCTTGCCGTCGCGGGCCGTGTATTCCATGGCCACCGGGTGGGATTTGATGGTGATGCCCTTTTCGCGCTCAAGGTCCATCGAATCAAGCTGCTGGGCCGTGCTTTCCCGCATCGTGACGGTGCTGGTGGACTCCATGAGGCGGTCCGAAAGCGTGGTTTTCCCGTGGTCGATGTGGGCGATAATGGAGAAATTTCGTGTCAGCTCAGTGGACATGATGGGTAAAAAGTCGGCGGCGGGCGCGAGAGAAAGCAGGAATCCGCCTCCAAGGCACTAAAAATCATCGCTCCACCGCAATGCGAGCCGGATCGCTTTCCCCGATCACTCCTCGCTCGTCTTCACCGTGCAAACCCGCAGCATCGAAGGTCCCGGTAGCGGCTCGGTGCGCGGTTGGTCACGGTTGGCATCGAGGGTTTCCCAGCGCAGGATGTAATGCACTCCGGGTATGTCGCTTGTTCCGAAATCCGTCGCGGTTTTCACGCTCAAGCCCGGAAAGCTCCCTTCGAGTTTTCCCAGTCCCGGGGATCTCGGTTGGTGCGGGAGTTCTCCAACAGCTTTCAACGATCCTGGATCAAGCAGCCAGGTGCCCGAGCCGAATTTCATGTGGTGATAATCCTGAGTCAGCCGCCCGTCCGGCATCCGGGTGACGCGCCCGACGGATACGCCGAAATTGATCGAGCCACCACCGCCAAAATTCCAGCGCACCGGCCAATCCGCAGTTTGATGGAGCTTCCAGTCAGCATCCTCAAGACGCGCCGTCCATGGCTGGAGGTTTCCCGCAGAGTCGTATTTGTGATAGCTGATGGTCACCCGGTTCTTGTCGTCGAAGCCGACCCGTGTGTTGCCGTTGATGATGCCTCCGTGCTGTGGAACGGGATCCACGATGACGCCATCCTGCAAGCGGATCGGAAGCTTGAGCGCCGTGCCCGCCGCGTTTTCCCAATGCCTGAGGTCCTTGCTGCGGGCGTAGCTGAGATCGTGATTGGTGGCGGCATCGGGCGATTCACGCCAGACCCAGGCGAGGTGGAACCATCCGTCCGGACCTTTCACCGGGCCGTCGAAGTAGGCGTTGCGCTTGCCCTCGCCATCGGTGAGCGGCTGATCTAACAGACGTTTCCACTCGCGCTCGTCGATTTCATAAACATTGAAGATCTGGTTGCCGTTGCCGCTGCCTCCGTCCCGATAGGTGAAAATCAGTTCGTTCTCCGGACCGCGGAGGAATTTGGGATAGGTGACGCGCGATTCGCTGACGCCGGTCATTTTTTCCACACGCTCGAACGTGGCGGGATCCAGTGGTTTCGTGCTGCGGAAATACTTGAGCGGCACCGCGTGCATGTCCCCGCTGAGGTGCAGGAATCCGCCGTCGTCCACCGTCATCGTGATGTAGTTGTGGCTGTCCCAGCCGGTGGTCACCGGCAGCCGTGTGAATTCCCATTTCCGCTCGTCGAGCCTGCGCCGGGCGATGGTGAGCTGGCGTTTGTCATCATAAAAGGCAACGAACTGGAACGGAGCGTGGGTCAGCAGTGTGAAACCAACCGGATGTCCGGCCCAAACGGGAGCGACGTCCAGTGAATCAAGCACCACGGCACTCACGGGGGGGTCTTCGCGGGCCGGAGCCACTGCGATGGAGGCTGTCAGCAGGAGCAGTGGAAGCAGCCATTTCATGATGATCCATCCATACTGCGGGAACGATTCCCGGGCTTTCATCCATCGTCGGCCGGGGCTCGATTTGCCCCGGATCTTCGGATTTTTTCCAAAAACTCTCATCACGGGCAAAAAAACCTTGCGCTGCGGGAGACCCCGTGGTGTTCTCCCCGCCCGCCCACGGGGGCGGATCAACCTTTTTCCCATACGGCCATGGCCTACGCAGTGATCAAAACCGGCGGTAAACAATACCGCGTTCAAGAAGGCACCAAGTTCGATGTCGAGAAGCTCGATGTCGCGGTGGACTCGGAAATCAAGTTCGACGCTCTGATCGTTGGCGAAGGCGAATCCGTGAAAATCGGCGCACCGCTGGTGGAAGGAGCCTCCGTCACCGCCAAGGTAATCAGCCAGTTCCGCGGACCCAAGGGCATCGCCTTCAAGTTCAAGCGCCGCAAGGGATTCCACAAGACCAAGGGTTTCCGCCGCAGCCTGACCACGCTCGAGATCACCTCGATCGCAGGTTGATCCCAACACCACTCACCCACCTACTTCCATGGCCCATAAGAAAGGACAAGGCTCCGTCAAGAACGGTCGCGATTCACGCAGCAAGCGCCTCGGCGTGAAGAAATTCGGCGGACAAGCCGTGATCGCCGGCAATATTCTCATCCGTCAGCGCGGCACCAAGGTGCATCCCGGCCTCGGAGTCGGCATGGGGCGTGACCACACGCTCTTCGCCCTCATCGACGGCCGCGTGAAGTTCGACCAGGAATCCCGCCGCGTGAACGTGGTGGCAGCCTCGAACTGACCGTCCGGCATTCAAATCTTCAAAAAAGGCCGCTTCCTCAACGGGAGCGGCCTTTTTGTTGGATCCGGCGTCAGCCAAGCAGCGCGTCTTTGCGACCGGCCGCATATGCCTCGAACACCCGGCGGATCTCATCGCGCACCCGGCGGAAGACGGCCAACTGCTCGTCCTCGCTGCCCGTCGCGTGGGCCGGATCATCGAATCCCCAGTGGTGGCGGTTCATTTGGCCGGGAAACATCGGACAGACTTGGTCCGCGTTGCCGCAGACGGTGATGACGGTTTCGACCTCGTCGGTTAGAAATTCATCGAGGTGCTTCGAACGGTGGCCGCTGATGTCGATGCCGATCTCGGCCATCGCCTTGATTCCCAACGGATGGACATAGCCGGCGGGTTTCGAGCCCGCGCTTGCCACGCGGAATCCGTCGCCCAAGGCCTTTTGCAGGATGCCCTCGGCAAGGTGGGAGCGGCAGCTGTTGCCGGTGCAAAGGATGAGGATGGCGGGTGGTTTCATGAAAAGGTTGATGGTCGGTGGTTGATGGCGAAGTCGAAGAATGGATGTTCGATCAATCGTCCGCCATCAGGCTTTTTCAGGGTGAAAAAAACGGCGCTTGAGCCAGAAGGAAACATGCACGAGCCCGATCAGCGCGGGCACTTCGATCAGCGGGCCGACCACTGCCGCGAATGCGACGCCGGATTCCAGACCGAACACCGCGATGGCCACGGCGATGGCGAGTTCGAAATTGTTGCCCGCCGAAGTGAAGGCGACACTCGCCGTGCGCGGATAGTCGGCCCCAAGCTTAGCGGCCATCACGAAGCTCACCAGGAACATGATCGCGAAATAAATGACCAGCGGGATGGCGATGCGCAGCACGTCCATGGGCAGGCGCACGATCGCATTCCCCTTGTAGGTGAACATCACCACGATGGTGAACAGCAGCGCGATCAACGTGAGTGGCGAGATTTTAGGAATGAAGGTTTTTTCATACCAGACCTCGCTCTTCGCCTTCACCAGCAGGATCCGGCTCAGCACGCCTGCGGCGAAGGGGATGCCCAGATAGATCATTACGCTGTGGAAGATGTCGCCCATCGAAACGGCAACGATCACGCCCTTGATTCCCACATACGGCGGCAGCACGGTGATGAAGAACCATGCATAGGCGCTGTAAAACAGGATCTGCGCGATGCTGTTGAGCGCCACAAGGCCGGCGGCGTATTCGCTGCTGCCTTTCGCCAGATCGTTCCACACCAGCACCATCGCGATGCAGCGCGCCAGGCCCACGAGGATCAGGCCGACCATGTAGTCCGGTTGGTCGCGCAGGAACACCACCGCCAGCACCCACATCAAGGCGGGACCGATGATCCAGTTCTGCAACAGGGAAAGGCTGAGGATGCGCGTGTTGGCAAACACCTTGGGCAGCTCGGAGTAACGCACCTTCGCCAGCGGTGGATACATCATCACGATCAGCCCGATGGCCAGCGGAAGGTTCGTGGTGCCGAGCGTCATCGGCGCGAAAAACGCAGCCGGATCGGCGATGACGAAATTTCCTAACAGGACACCGAGTCCCATCGCGGCGAAAATCCAGACCGTCAGGTAACGGTCGGTGAACGACATGTTTTTGGCAACAGCTTCGGACATGGATATCTGGGTGCGGGTTCAGCAGCAGCCGGCGGGACCGCAGCAGGAGGTTTTTCCCCCGATCGCGGGAACGCGCAGATCCAGCATCTGCAGGCCGCAGAGCTCCGGCGCGAGGCATTCGGTGTGCTTGTGGCCGAGGCGGAGGACCACCGCATCGTCCGTTAGATCATGGCCGGTGATGGTGTACTGAGAAATCACTCGGTCCTCGTATTCGATTTCCACCTGGACCGATTCGTCCGGTAGCAGGGATTTCCCTTTTTCGAGAATCCCGGCCATTTTCCGGGTTTCGATGCGGTGGTCGTAATCTTCGCCTACCCACACCTGAAGCTGGCAGGTCGTGGTTTCACGTGGAGTGCCGCCGCAATCGAGGAAGGCCTTGTGCACGCGTCCGACCTCCGTGATGTGGAAGGACAGCGGCACGGCGGAACCATCCGGCAGGCTCAGGCGAAAATGCCGGTCCGAATACTCGGCCAGCAGGGATTTGAATTCGGAGAGCGTCATGATGCTGATGGAGTGGAGGATTTCCGGCGTTGGGTGAGTTTCACCGGACCCGGGCAACAGCTCGTCTCACGATGGGCGAGCCGGACTTCGGTCTTTTCGGCATCCGCGGCGTGGGTTGCCGCATCCGGGAAATGTTTCAGGATCGCCTTGAGCGGCGCGAGCTGGCTGCGCTCGATGCGGAAATACGTCCATTTGCCGCAGGTCTCGCTTTCCAGCAAACCGGCCTTGCGGATAATCTGCACATGGCTGGATACCGAGGATTGCGGCATTCCCAGGATGTCCGCCAGTTCGCAGACGCAAAGCGCGCGATCCATCACCAGCCGGACGATCCGCCAACGCGTTTCATCCGCCACCGCACGGAAAAATGTAACGGGATTTCTCATAACGAGGTTCATCGTCACGATGGTTGCCGTTTTGTCCATTGAAAAGATCCCCCCCTCCAAAAGATCCATTGCCACCGATCCCGGTCCAGGTTCAGAACATAGGTAACACATCAGGTTCAATACATGGGTAACACTCTGGCAGAGT
>CANBTO010000160.1 GCA_947372405.1 Verrucomicrobiaceae bacterium | reverse complement strand
CATCTTCTGCGCAAGGGATTACGTCTTTATCGCCCGGAGAATCCTGAACCGGCGCACGATGCGCTCGAAGCCGCCGCTGAGCAGATCGAAGCGGCCGTGAAAAACATGCACTGGGTCATCAAGGACATGTTGGAACCTAGGGTTTCAATCCATGAAAACCTCGGAACGACCCGCGAAGCAGCAGGAGACAACGATGGAGCGCTTGAGTCCTACAGGTTCGCAAGCGCGCTTGAAGGAGGATCCCGCGTCCACTACCGGACCGGAGTGCTGATCGGAAAAATGGCCGTGGAGTCGTGGTCGAAACGCAGACCGGCGGAAGCCCTCTATCATTTTCTGGAGGCGAGGAAACAGATCGATCTGGCAAAGGAACTTCCCCAGGGTGTCACACCAAGCCAGCGTGTCGAATACATCGACTATCTCGACCGCACGATCGCATTTCTCAAAGGTGCCAGGGTGGAACCGATGGCGGCACCCGAAACCCTGGACCGCTGAAGCAAAGGGTTATAACTTTGATCAAAAGATGCGCGCGATCACGGATGCATCCGGAAACCTTCCCTAACAGGAAAAGATCAGCGGATCCGCTTCGAGAAAACGAGGGAATCGCGCCCGCTGGCTTCGTATTGGACACGACGCCGCATCGGCAGGGCTTCAACAGAGGCAGGCGAATACCCGAGCTTTCCGGAAAAGAAATCAGCCGCGCGGTTGCTTAGCGCGAAGACCTGCGGGACACCGCGCCGCACCGCGATGGCCTCCGCGTGACGGACCAGATCCATGCCGTATCCCCTGCCCTCGTGCGCCTGTTTCACATAAAGGCAGGCCACCTCGGCGGTGGATTCCTCCGGATACTCGTGAAGCGCCACGCAGCCGACGACGTTGTCGTCGATGGTCATCACATGAAAATCCCCGATGCGCGACTGGATGTCCTCGTAGGTGCGTTCGACGAGTTTGGTGCGGCGTACGGAACGCCCGATCATGCCTAACAACTCGGGGATGTCCTCCTCGCGCAACGGGCGGATCATGCGGTAGCTGTCCGCGTGAACCATGGTGCCCACGCCTTCGTTGGAGAAAAGCTCGTCCACGAGCACACCTTGGCGGCGACCGTTCAGCACATGCACGCGGGGCACTCCCCGGCGGCAGGCGGCTGCGGCTGACAGAAGAAGGTCGGCACCGTCGCCCTCGGATTCGGCAGCGAGGATTTCCGCGTCCGCAGCGCGGATGGCGTGGGCCGGAGCACCATTGATGAGGATCGCCTCTTCGAGCAGCGTGATGATTTTGGAAACTCCCACGCCGAGCGCGAAATCCACCACGGGTGTATCCAGCGGACCGGTGGCTGAGGCATCCACCACTGCGGACTGGCCACGCGCAAGAATCTCCAGGGTTTCACGAACGCTGTCCGGATCGGCAAGAGGACGGGTCACCCGTGCGGCCATGATTTCACATTCCAGCGTCCAGTCATAGAGGTCCTTGAGATCTCCGCCCAGAACACCAAGCACCAGTTTCACCCCAAGGTCCTCGAGAACGGCAAGATCCAGCAGCGTTTCCGCAACCGCCGGCTCCGGCAGCAAACCAGCCTCGATGAGCACGAAAAACACCTTTCCCCGGAACTGGGGAATGTATTGGAGAACCTGTCTGACATCGCTTTGCTGCGCCACACGGGATTTCTAGCAAACCCGGCGTGTCCCGCAAGCGCGCACCACCCGGGCAGGAATTTATTCCAGCACCCGCTGGCGGAATACCTGCCGATGTGGTTTCTTTACTCGTCTCTATGCACGCCGATCTGATCGAACTCCTCCGCCGCCGCGAAACCATCATCGCCGACCACGCTTGGCGTGACCGTTCACCCACCGAGCATCTTGACGCTCTGCGACAAGTCTCAGAAGCGATCACGGCATGGGCGGAAACTCAAGGCGCTCAAGCAGTCGCCCGCCTGCGCCACTACCTCTCCAACGCCAGTTTCGCCAAAGCCCGTCATCATCTTGAAGCGAAACCCACGGAATGACGCGGCATCGTAAAATTCTTTCCAAACATCCTCACCGCAGCTAAATCTCCCCAAGACATGAAACAAATTCTCATACTCTCTGTGATGCTGGCCGCCGGGCTTCTCGGCTACGTCAAGGAGCCCAAGCTGCGCTTCGCCATCACCGGACTCAAACCCGATGCGGCAAGCGTGCGGTCGGATGGGCTTTTTGGCGGGAATGGCCCGCAGATCGATCCCTCCACCCTGACTCGGGAGCAACTCCCCGAAAAAGTGAGACTCGGTGCTGAAATCCAATTCACCGATGAAGCTTCCGGTGTCACCATCACCGTACCTGCCGGCAGCAGCGTGAAACTTCTGCGCATTGATGGCTCCAACGCGGTCGTCCGGGCCGGTGAAAACGTGCCTTACTCGATTGTTTTGCCGATCTCCAAAACCGATCTCATGGAGCAACTTGCAGCGCGTCCTGCCGCCCCATCGGTTCCACCCGCTCCTTCTTCACCCGTTCCGGAACCGGCCCCACAGACCATTCCGGCGCAGCATGCTCCTGCCGAACCGACTCCTGTGCCTGCGCCAGCACCCGAGCCCGCTCCCATACCCACTCCCACCGGTGACTCCCAGGAGCCCGCGCCTGTGCCCGCACCTATTGAGGAAATCAAACCCACCCCCACTCCCGCGTTGGAACCCGCACCGGTTCCGACGACACCTGCGGATAGCAGCACTCCTCCGGAACCCCAACCTGCGGCAACCACGGGTTCCGCTCCTGTGACTGCCGGATCTGCGGATGTCGTAAAGCTCATGCAGGAGAGCATCCGCGGCGGACAGATCAAGGAGTTCACATCCGACCAGGTTCTGGATTGGAAAGCAGAGACCGGAGAGAAAGTGAACGGCGAGGAATTTCAGATCGGTTCGGTCACTTACAAGGCCGAGACCATCCTGGGTGTGAAGAGCATCAAGGCCAAGGCGTTCATCAAGGACGGCAAGGTCCAGCGATGGATCTGGCCGAAGAGCGACATGGAAATCAAATGACCGCGTGTTCCGCTAACGGTTGACGGATTCATTTGCAGTTGGATGTTGGCGTCACCGCATGAACGAAACCGCAGAAGCAACCGCAACCGAATGGGATGGCCTCGTCGAGGTCGGCAAATACCCGACGCTTGAGAAAGCCCACGAGCACGCACTGGTCGTCCTCGCAATGCGCCAACCATGCTGCGTGACCGATGCCGAACCCGATGACGGATACGCCCTTCATGCCGAACCGGAGTCCGCAAGCAACGTTTCAAAGGAACTGGCGGACTACGACAGCGAGCAAATCAAACCCGCAACCGTCCTGACCGGGGAACACGAGGCGTTCCGTTTTTCAGCCGGATGGGGCATCTATGGCATCTGGATGATGGCACTCATCGTGGTTTATTTCTGGCAGGGCGAGAATCCCTCGCTTGTCAATCGAGCCGCATCTTCAAGCACCGCCTTCATCGGCCGTGGCGAGTGGTGGAGACCCTTCACCTCGCTGTTCCTGCACGCCGACCTCCCCCACCTCGTCGGCAACCTCCTCAGCGGAATGCTTTTCGGAACGCTGGTTTCGAGATGCCTCGGAGCTTGGCGCGGCTGGGCGCTCATCCTGATCAGCGGAACCGCTGGCAACGCGATCACATCGGCGGTGACGTTTCCACAATCCTTCGAATCCATCGGCGCATCCACCGCGGTTTTCGGCGCTCTTGGAATTCTTTCGGGGCTCGGTTTCCTTTCCATGTTGCGCAACCGCTTCCGGCTTCCATGGGCGAGGATCACCGCACCGCTCGTCGCGGGCGTCGTCCTGTTAGGCTGGCTGGGCGGCGGATCCCCCGGAAGCAACACCGACGTTCTCGGTCACGTTTTCGGTTTCGGCTCCGGACTCACCGCCGGCCTCGTTTTCGGAACCTTCAGCCCGGCCATTGCGGATGCATCGACTGCCGGAACCTCGATGGCGGCACATGGTGGACGGATTTGAAAACCCTCGAAAAGTGGAACGCGTCCTTGAAGCCCATCGCCGCGGCCACTTCCTTGACCGACATGTTCCCTTCCAGCAGCAGGCGTGAGGCATGGTCCATCCGCAGGCGTGTTAGAAACTGATAGGGGCTCTCGTCGTGGTAGCGCGCAAAGAGCCGGCAGAGGTAGGGCGAGTCCTGGCCGCAGGCCACGGCGACGGCGTCCAGCGAGGATATGAAGAGAAAGTTTGCTTCGATAAACTCGCGGGTGCGGACATAGCTGGCGTAGGCAGGCGAGTCCGTATTCACCGGGTTCGCGGCATCGTCCCGGCACATCAGCAGCAACTGCCGGGTGATCAGCGAGCAAAGCGTCCTTGCAAGTTCCGTCTTGCGAATTCCCCGATCAATCAGCGTGTCGAAGGCACGACGGATCGGTTCGCCCTTGACGCAACGAGCGGCCATTCCCGGCTGGAGATCGTATTTGTGCAGGAATTCCAGCGCGCCTCTGCCGGTGAAGCCGACGAAATATTTACCTAGCGGATTTTCAGGCGCGCTCTCGATGCGGTGGGGTAGATCCGGGCCATACACGAAAAAGCTTCCGGGATTCAGCTCGTGATCCACCTCCCCGAGGTGGAGCGAACCACTGCCGCGGTTGACGAATTCCAGGCAGAACCACGGAAAATTCCGGCGATCAATCCGATAGTCCGCATCGCAACGCTCGAAACCGCCGAAGACGACGACAAAATCCCCGTCTCCGCCCGAATCGAGAAAAAACAGACGGGAGGACTCGACCTGCCGTGAAATGAACGCCGGAGCCTCGCTGGTATCTGTCATGCGCCATGAGATAGCTGGCCATCACCCAATATGCAATCCAAGATCATCCATGCATTGGATTTATCATCATGCCGACCGGCGTGTTTGCAGCCACCGGATGTCTTGAATGGCCGTTCTCTCCCGATTCGTTAGCGCCTTAAAAAACACACTGACAAACCCATCCGATCTGGCACGTTTCCTCCACAAGGGATTTCAAACCCATTCCAGCATGAAAAAACCAGCTTATCCAAAAATCGGCATTCGTCCAACGATTGATGGCCGTCTCGGCGGCGTTCGCGAATCACTTGAAGAACGCACCATGCAGCAGGCCCGGGCCGTTGCGGAACTTTTCACCGCCGAACTACGCTATCCGGACGGCACTCCCGTCGAATGCGTCATCGCGGACACCTGCATCGGTGGTGTCGCCGAAGCCGCCGCCTGTGCGGACAAGTTCCGCCTCTCCAACGTCGGCGTCTCTCTAACAGTCACGCCCTGCTGGTGCTACGGCTCCGAGACGATGGACATGGATCCGCACACACCGAAAGCCGTCTGGGGCTTCAACGGCACCGAGCGCCCCGGCGCGGTATATCTGGCCGCCGTGCTCGCCGGCCACACGCAGAAGGGACTTCCGGCCTTCGGCATCTATGGCAAGGACGTGCAGTCCGCCACCGACACCGACATCCCCGCGGATGTTAGAGAGAAGCTGCTCACCTTCGCCCGCTGCGGCCTCACCGTCGCCTTGATGCGCGGCAAGTCCTACCTCTCAATGGGCGGCACTTCCATGGGCATCGCCGGCTCCGTGGTGGACACGAAACTCTGGGAAAAATGGTTCGGCATGCGCGTGGAAGCCATCGACATGTCAGAAATCGCCGGACGCATGCGCAAGGGCCAGTATGACAAGGTGGAGTATGAAACCGCCATCGCCTGGGTGAAAAAACACTGCAAGGAGGGCAAGGACTACAACTCACCCGAAACCACCCGCTCGCGCGAACAACTCGATACCGAATGGGAGGACAGCGTGAAGATGGCGCTTATCGCCCGCGACCTGATGGTCGGCAACCCGAAGCTCAAGCGCATGAAGCTTGGCGAACAATCGCACGGTCACAACGCCATCGCCGCCGGTTTCCAGGGCCAGCGCCAGTGGACCGACCACTTCCCGAACGGCGACTTCATGGAGGCCATCCTCAACTCGTCCTTCGATTGGAATGGCAAGCGCGCGCCCTATATCGTCGCCACCGAAAACGACGCCCTCAACGGCGCGGGCATGCTCTTCGGCTGGCTGCTCACCAACACCGCCCAGATCTTCGCCGACCTCCGCACCTACTGGAGCCTTGAGGCCATCGAAAAAGCCAGCGGCCAGAAGGTCGAGCACCCGCTCGTCGGCGACGGCATCCTCCACCTCATCAACTCCGGCCCGGCCGCGCTCGACGGCACCGGCGAGCAGACGAAAAAGGGCGTGCCCACCATGAAGCCGTTCTGGGAAATTTCGGACGCGGAGATGAAACGTTGTCTCAAGGCCACCACCTGGCATCCGTCCATCACCGAATACTTCCCCGGCGGCGGCTGGAGCACCCGCTTCCGCACCAAAGGCGGCATGCCCGCCACCATGATCCGCCTCAACCTCGTTGACGGTCTCGGGCCCGCCCTGCAAATCGCCGAAGGCCACACCATCGACCTGCCGGATGAAGTGCACGACGCGCTCGACCAACGCACCAACCCCACTTGGCCGACCACCTGGTTCGCACCGATCCTAACCGGTGAAGGTGCCTTCACCAGCGCCTATGAGGTGATGAACCACTGGGGTGCCAACCATTGCGTGATGACCTGCGGCCACGTCGGCCACCTCTATCTGACGCTGGCCTCGATGCTGCGCATCCCGGTTTACATGCACAACGTCGGCGAAGACCGCGTCTTCCGCCCCAGCGCCTGGCGCGCCTTCGGCACCGCCGACATCGAGGGTGCGGACTTCCGCGCCTGCGCCAACTACGGCCCGCTCTACGGCAAGGCGTGATCCTCCTTCATGGCATGCCTCCATTCGCACCCGCATGAAGGAACTTTTCCGCGAGCCCGATTTCACCCGCGTGGCCTTTTTCCAAGGTCTCGTGGAAGCGGAAGGCATCCCCACGCTCATCCGCAACGAACATCTAACCGGTTCCGGCCTGTCGGAAATCCCGATTCCGGAATTTTTTCCCGCTCTCTGCGTCCTGAACGATGACGACTACGTCGAGGCGGTGCGAATCATCCGCAGCCATCTGCTGACGGAAAACCGCAACGCTGAAACCGAAATTCCCTGCCCCGCCTGCGGCGAAATGAACCCGGGCAACTTCGAACTCTGCTGGTCCTGCGGCGGGTCCATCCAGCCCGAGCGACCGCCGTCTCTTCCTGAGTGACAATCCGACAGAAACCCCCAGACTCACCGAAATCCAAACACCACAACCCATGACCAAACCCGGCCTATTCACAGGACCCAACGGCAAGAACTACGCCGTCACCTTCATCCTCGTCAGCTCCCTTTTCATGTTGTGGGGATTCTGCAACAGCATGATCGACGTGATGGACAAGCACTTCCAGGACCAACTCCACCTGACCAAGGCGCAGTCCGCATGGGTCCAGTTCGCGCACTACATGGGTTACACCATTATGGCGCTACCCGCCGGTCTGCTGACCCGCCGCTTGGGATACCGCTGGGGCATCATTTTCGGCCTGATCCTCGTTGCCATCGGCGGCTTCTGGTTCATGCCCGCCACACAGATCTCCCAGTTCTGGGCCTTCCTGTTAGGCGTCTGCCTGATCGCGATGGGACTGACGGTGCTTGAAACCGTGGCCAACCCCTACACTACGGTGCTCGGTCCGGCGGAAAGGGGCTCCACCCGCATCAACCTCGCCCAATCCTTCAACGGCGTGGGCTGGATCATCGGACCGATCGTGGGCGGTTCCTACTTCTATTCCGAGGGTGGCGTGGAAGTCGCCCAAGGACAGATCTACATCCCCTATCTCGGCATCGCCATCGTGGTGCTAATTCTGGCGGTGATCTTCTTTTTTGCGGACGTCCCGGACCTCAAGACCGAGGACACCTATCATACCGACGATGCCCCGGGCCTTGGAAAATCAGGCAATCTGGAAATGCATTGCAGCCGCGGACTGGTCTTCCTCCTGATGGTCCTCAACGTCTGCATCATTGGCTTCGCGACCTACATGATCCTCCACCTGATTCTTCCCGCCTGCAACGTCAGCGAGGCGGACGCAGGAAAAACCATCCCCTACATTGTGGGAATTCCGATTCTGTTAGCGGCACTCTTCCTTTTTCCGGCGTCCAGAAAGATCGACTCCCACAGCATCTGGGCGCACCCGCACTTCTCCTCGGCCACCATCTGCCAATTCTGCTATGTCGCCGCCCAGGCGGGCATCTTCAGTTTCTTCATCAACTACATGATCGCCGAGGTTCCGGCCATCTCCAAAGCCGCCGTGGACGGCTGGTTGGTCAATGGCAACGCGGCAATCCGGGACGGACTCTATTTCATCAATGAAAAAGGTGCGACGCGCATTCTCGGCTGTGTCGGTTTCGTGCTGTTCTGCCTCGGCCGCTTCGTCGGATCCGCTGTCATCAACCGCAAGCCCGCGCACAAGGTGCTCGGCACCTACGCATTCATCAACGTGCTGCTCTGCGGCATCGTCGTGATGAAGCTTGGCTGGGTTTCGGTGATCGCTGTTCTTCTCACCTTCTTCTTCATGTCCGTGATGTTCCCTACCATTTTCGCGCTCGGAATCTTTGGTCTCGGATCGCAGTCGAAGAAAAAGGCATCCGCCTTCATCGTCATGTCCATCACGGGCGGCGCGCTGATGCCCAAGATCATGGGCCACCTCGGAGATGTTTACAACATGTCCGTCAGTTTCTGGATGCCGCTCGTCTGCTTCGGCATCATTGGCTGCTACGGGTTCTTCTGGAGCAAACTCAGCGGCTCCGAAGGCGTAAGCGTGGACGCCAACAAAGGCCACTGAGCGGCATCACATCCAAGTCAAACCGGGCGGGACCTTGCGGGGACCCGCCCTTTTTGTTGCCGTCGTTTTGAGGTTGAAACAAACCGGCAGACCCTCACGTTCTTCTTTCCAGCATCTTTCCAACCGTTCAAACCCACTTCATGAACCGCCGCCAGGCACTCAAACAAACCTTCCGTTTCAGCGCCGCGCTGATGGCCGGCAGAAGCATTCTCAACTCCGCTTCCGCGCTTGAGGAGCCCCCCGCCGGCAGCGCCCTCCACTACATGATGATCGGCGACTGGGGCTGGCTTGGCGACCTGAAGCCTCAAACCGCCGTGGCGGCCGGCATGACCAGCTACATACGCGACCGCAAGTTCCAGCCGGAAGCGTTGTTTCTGCTGGGCGACAACTTTTACGGTCCGTTCAAAGGCGGCACGGACTGCCCGCGCTGGAAAACCCAGTTTGAGGACATGTACCCGAAGGAGGTTTTTCCCGGACCGTGCCACAGCATCCTCGGCAACCACGATTACGACGAGGAACCCGTCGATAAACTTGCGGCGGAGCTGGCCTATGCCAAGGCGCATCCCGGCACCCGCTGGAACATGCCCGCGAAATGGTACCGCCTCGACCTCGGACCCGCAGCAGGAAAGCCGCTGGTCACGGTGCTCGCCCTGGACAGCAACTACCACAACGCAACGATTTCCCTGACTGCAACGGAGAGGAAACAGCAACTCGC
>CANBTO010000159.1 GCA_947372405.1 Verrucomicrobiaceae bacterium | reverse complement strand
ACAGAATCCCAGCAAATAACCGAAGTTCTAACATTACTGAAAGCCATCATAAGCCGTGCTCCCCTATTGGTGGGGGAACTCCTTTTCCGGCGTGCTCCTCCAGGCCGCGTCAAGGGAGCTTTTCCTCATGGTCGGCCGGTTGGGCACTCTGGGAAATGCCGCATTCAGGATCTTCGGTGCCAGTCCGTATGGATCCACAACAAATGATTTTCGAGTCTTGAAACCTGCCTTAGATTATACCTAGCTGTGAAACCCGAAGTCTTTCCCCGTGCGGTCATTGCCGCGATCTCCCTGTATCTCGTCGCCGGGTTGCAGGCCCAGACAGCTCCGGATCTCACCGTTGCTGGTGCCATTGCCGCGCTCAAAGCCGACGCGAACAGCTCGCCGCTTTATAGCGAGACCTACAATCTCGGGGCCACCGGTCTGCGCGGCTGGATTTACGTGGGCTCATCGGGTGCTGATGAATATGGTGGCGCGGACGGCACCTTCACCGATGCCAGCCGCCAGATCCTGATCACCGTGGCCAGCTCGCCGGGCAGTGCCGTGCTGGCGGCGGACGATGTGATCCTCGGCGCGATGGTGGGCAGCAGCGGCGCCGTGCCAGTCTTTACCAGTGATTGCCGCAAAGCCTTTGGCGCGGCGATCGGCGAGGCCGAGAAAACGGGGGCCGGAACCCTGCGCGTCAAACGCTGGCGCGCGGGGACGACGACCGATGTGAATATTTCCATGACGATCATGGGCGATTACACGGCCACCGCGCCCTACAGTTGCCCGAAATCCTCGCTGATCCTGGCCAACGCCCGCACCAAGCTGGTCAGCCAGCTCCTGGCTGATGCGAACTTTTTCAACACCGGCAATACATTCTCCCGGCCGATCCATGGTTTGGCGCTGCTGGCCGGCGTCGCACCGGGCGACCCCAACTACGCCACGGTGCAGAGCCGCTTGCAGACTTATGCCCGCGCGACAGCCACCGCAGGGCCTCAACAGGGAAGCCTTCCCGTATGGGAGTGGGGTTACACGGGGCTTTTCCTCGCCGAGTATTACCTGAGCACGGGTGACGCCAATGTGTTGCCCGGGATGGCCAGTTTCACCAACAAGCTCGTCCAGTCCCAGAGCATCTACGGCACCTTCGGCCATGGTCCGGCAATGCCGCGCCCAGACGGTTCCGGGCGCCTTGTCAACACCGGCTACGGCCCCGTGAATTCGGCGGGGATTATCGCCAACATGGCCATCTTCATGGGCAAAAAGGCGCTGCTGGCGGGTGGTCAAACGATTGATCCCGCGATCAATACTGCGATCCAGCACGGCTCGGATTTCTTCGCCTGGTATGTCAACAAGGGACCGATCCCCTACGGCGAGCATGAGCCCTACATGGGAAACCATTCATCCAACGGCAAGGATCCGATGTGCGCTGTGTTCTTCGGCCTGCAATCCGGCCGCGCCGTGGAAACTGAATACTTCGCTCGCATGAGCATCGCCAGTTTCAACGCCCGCGAGGATGGCCACACCGGCCAGGGCTTCGGCTACCTCTGGGGGGCTATGGGAGCCAACATGGGCGGTTCCCTGGCCACGGCCGAGTATTTGAAAAATGTGCGCTGGCACCTTGACCTGTCGCGTCGCACCGATGGTTCGTTCGTCTATGACGGTCGCAATGGATACGGACCGGGCTCGACGGCCGACGGCACTTATCTGGGGGCGAGCAGTTACTATGACCTGAACGCCACCGCCAGCTACATCCTGACCTATTCGCTGCCGCTGCAACGGCTTTACATCACGGGAAAGAGAGACACCCCGGCCAACCCGCCAGCGCTCAACCTTGACGCAACCAAGGTGGCGCAGGCGGTTTCGGCGGCAACATTCAAGCTGGACAGTCCCGGCTTCACTAACAGCCAGTTGATCACCGCCCTGAGTGATTTTGATCCGATCGTGCGCAACTACGCCGCCATCGAACTGGGCAAGCGTTCGCCAAGTGCCGGCGAACTCACCACCCTGCGCGGCATGGTCACCGGCACCGATGTGAATGGCCGGATGGGTGCCTGTCAGACGTTGGGATACTTGAAGGACAGCGCCGCGCTCTCACTGCTCAATGATCGCCTCGACAAGGCCATCGAGCCAAACTCATGGGTCCGCGCCAAAGCCGCCAATGCGATCCGGGAGTATCCGCCCGCAACCGCCAGCGTCCACCGCGACTCGCTGCTCGCCAGATTCACCGCCAATGCCACCGACCCCGATGTGATCGACTGGGATGACCCGATTCAATTTTCAAATGGCTTTCTGGGTTTCGCGCTCTTCGGTGACGATGTGTATGGCTGGCAAATCAACAACGGTGCAAATCTGGCGGCCTACACGATCAACGCCCCGAAAAACCTGCCCTATCCGGCGATTCAGACCGGACTCAAACAACCCGACTCGAAGGCTCGCTTGGGCCCCGCCACGTTCTGTGATAACAACCTCCCGCTGGCGGATGTGCAGGCGCTCATTCCGGATTTCTTTACACTCGTGCAATCCGAGGTCCAGGCCGACCGGATGTGGGGGGCTCCCGCCCGCACCCGCGGAATCAACATTCTCAGCAAGTTCAAAATCCGTGAAGGCATCCCGCTGATGTTATCCTTGCTGGATGTTCCGGAGGGTTTCGAATGGGATGCTTACAACTACATCAACCCGGCCCTCAATGCGCTGGAAACCTATGGCGACGCCGCCCGCTGGACGCTGCCCACGCTCAACGGTTATCTCAACACTTGGGACCCGCAGAACACCAACTACCAGCAGCAAAGCTACCCCACACTCGTCAGCACCACTGCGGCCATTGAAAACGCGATCACCGCTCCGGCCCAAAACCTCGGCCTGGCTGTGGCCAACCCGCAGGTCGTTTCCACCACCGGCGCAAAGGCCGTCACTCTAACAGGCACCTCGCCCAGGAGCACGGTGACCTTCACCAACGTCACCGCTCCGACCCACGGCACGCTCACCGGCACCGCCCCGAACCTCGTCTATACGCCAGACCCTCTCTACAGCGGTCCGGATTCCTTCACGTTCCAGGTGGTCGACAGTCTGGGAGCTGCAAATCCCTCCGCTCCGGGCACGGTGAGCATCATCGTCGGCAGTGCAGGCAAGGGCCTGACGGGCGAGTATTTCGATAACACGGACTTTACCAACCCGAAGCTCACCCGCACCGACGCGCAGGTGAATTTCGACTGGGGCAGCGGTTCGCCGGATGCCTTGGTCGGCGCGGAAACTTTCAGCGCGCGCTGGAGCGGACTGCTGCTGGTGCCGGAAACCGGAAATTACCGCTTCTCCACCCTCAACAGCGACGGCGTCCGTCTCTTCGTGAACGGCGTTCTGGTGCTGGATCAATACGCGGACCAGGCAACGAACTGGAATGACGGCACATCGATTTCGCTGACCCAGGGGCAGTTGGTGGATCTTCATCTGTTGTATTACGAAAACACCGGCACCGCGGTGGCCAAGCTCAAGTGGACCGGACCATCGTTCGCCGGAGCCAACGGCGCGATCATCGGCAAGGAATGGCTGTTCTCCGGCGCGGGCGTGGTCCTCACGCCCTATGCCCACGCGCAGAGCGTGGCCTTGGCGCAGAACACGCCCACGGCCATCACCCTTACCGGCAGCGGAGGCACCCTGACCTACACGGTTATCACCCAGCCCGCGCACGGCACCTTGACTGGAACCGCACCCTTCCTGACCTACACACCCAATGCCAACTATAACGGCACGGACAGTTTCACCTTCCGCATCAACAACGGCACTAGCGACTCGGCACCCGCCACGGTGTCCATTTCCATCTTGGCCGGTCCGGCTGTGGGATTCACGTGGTTGAATCCGACTTCGGGAAACATGAGTGCCACCGGAAATTGGACCTCTGGCACCGCACCCGCCGCCGGCGGTCAATCGACGTATCAGTTGAATTTCACTCCGTCCGGCACCTACACCGTGACCCATGACTTGAACAATGGGTTCCAACTCAACCAGCTCAACGTGGCGGGCAATGTCACCATCGCCGGCACCAACAGCCTGGCCTTCTCCGCAAACGGCGCTTCGGCACCGCAGTTCAGCCAAAACGGCACCAGCGCAGTGCTCGTCAATACTCCGCTGAGCCTTGCCGCCATTACAACCTTTGGCGGCATCGGCACCGGCGCTGTCACTTTCAACAACCTTCTTTCCGGATCGGGAGGATTGACCAAGAACGGCCTCGGTGCCCTGCGAATCAACTTTGGAAACAACACCTACAGCGGCGGCACGATCATCAACTCGGGCCAACTGAAATTGGTTTTCAACCAGTCCACCGCCGCGCTGGGCACAGGAACCGTCACCCTCAATGGCGGCCAGCTCTACATGGATCGCATCACCTGCGCGAATGCCCTGGTCGTCAACGGCGGAGAGATTTATTCCGACAACGGCTATGGCAACACTTGGAGCGGTCCCGTCACGCTGAACTCCACCGCCACCGTCAATACGGCCTACAGCATGGCGTTCAGCGGCATTGTCAGCGGTGCGGGCGGCCTCACCAAGACAGGTCCCGATACCCTGACGCTCTCCGCCAACAACAGCAGCTTCAGCGGAACCAAACAGGTCAACGAAGGGATACTCTCCTTCACGGCGCGCACCGCCGTAGGCACGGGTGCCATCAACATCGCCACCGGTGCGAAGGTAAATCTAACTTACACCACAACCAGCTCCAATATCCCCAAGGTGGCCGGCTTGACTCTTGGCGGCGTGGTGAAATCTCCCGGAACCTACGGATCGTCATCCTCCACGGCCACATTCAAGGATGATACGTGGTTTTCCGGCACAGGGAGGATACAAGTTCTCACAACCAGCAACACGACACTCGCACTAACGAGCGGCACCTCACCCGCCGCGCTTGGTGCATCCTTGACCTTCACCGCCACGGTCACGGGCTCGTCCCCGTCTGGCAGCGTCTCGTTTTATGATGGGAGCACCTTGCTCGGCACCGCCACGCTGAGTTCCGGTCAGGCAAGTTTCACGACCACCACGCTTGCAAGCGGCACCCGCTCGATCACGGCCCGCTACGCTGGCAACACCGCCAACGCGCCCAGCACGTCGTCCGCGCTTGCCATCGTGATCCTGCCATCCGCTCCAACGATCTTCACGCCCAGCGCAAGCTCGTTTTCCGTCCATCTGGCGTGGACCCAACCGGGCGGTGCCACCAGCTATCGGGTCAAACGCTCGTTGAGCAGCGGCGGCCCCTACACCCTCGTGGCCATTCTCGCCGCCAATCAATTCGTCGATACGACGGTCTCCGGCGGAACGCAATACTACTACGTGGTGTCCGCCCTCAGCGGCACGGGCGAAGGGAGTAACTCGTCGCAGGTCAGCGTCAGCACCCCGGCCAATCAGGCTCCGGTGTTTTCCGCCAATCCGATCATCCTTCCCAACGCCGTGGCACTAAGCGCCTACACCGGCCAAACGCTTGACGGCCTTGCCACCGATGGAGGAGACATCATCACTTGGTCGAAGGTCAGCGGTCCGTCCTGGCTCTCCGTTGCGACCGACGGCAGCCTGTCCGGCACGCCACCGTTCGGAAGCAACGGCCTCAACAGCTTTGTTGTCCGGGCCACCGATCCCGGCGCGCTTTCGTCCGATGCCACGCTTCAAATCACCGTGCTGCCAGCACCGAACCCCGCGTGCCAACTCGGGATTCTCAGTCTAACAGCCAATGGTGGGATCAATCCCGCCACGGGTGCCGCATGGGCAATCGGCGACAAATACCGCCTCGCTTTTGTCACCCGGGCAACCACCCAGGCCACATCCATGGACATCGCCACTTACAACACCTTCGTCCTGAACGTCGCCAACAGTTCCACTCTCAACCTTGGCGGCGCTACCTGGAAAATCATCGGTTCCACGGCGACGGTGGACGCCCGGGACAACACGTCCACCAATCCGAACGCCAACGGCACCGGCGAGGCGATTTTCCTCGTGAACGGCACCACCAGGATCGCCAACAACTATGCCGATCTCTGGGACAGTTCTATCAACAACGCCCTCAATCTCGATGAACGGGGCGCGGTTTTCCAATCAAGCTCATATGTGTTTGCCGGAACTCTGAGCGACGGCACAAAGGACAACGGCTTTACGCTGGGCATCACAGCCAACAACCAGCAGGTCGGCAGAACCGGCGATGTGAACCAATACTGGATCCGGGTCTGGAACGCCCCGGCCACCAATTCCCTGCCGGTTTACGCCCTCTCGGATCCGCTGACGATCATCAACAACATCGACACCACGGCACCTACCCTGACTTCCATCGCCGATGACAAGAGTGGCGGACCGGTCATCACCAGCACCTTGGTGACCTACACTGTTAGTTTCAGCGAGGACATGCATGCCGATTTCGTATCCGCCGCCGACTTCAGCAATGCAGGCACATCCGCCGTCACCATCGGCACGGTCACCGAGGCAAGCCCGGGTGTTTTCACGGTACCAGTCACGCCGACCAGTACCGGAACCCTGCGTCTCAGGATTAATGCCGGTGCCGCCCTCTACGATGCGGCAGGCAACGCCATGGACACCACCTCGGCCATCAACGACGACACCACCCTCACCGTCATGCCACCTAACACCGCGCCGGTGGCGAATGCTCAGAGCGTGAATTCAGCGGAAGACACCGCCCTGCCGGTCACTCTTACAGGATCGGATGTGGATGGAAACCCGCTGACCTACACCGTCCTCACCCAACCTGCGAACGGCACGCTGAGCGGCACCGCACCCAATGTGACCTACGCGCCCGCAGCCAACTACAACGGCCCCGACAGTTTCACCTTCAAGGTCAACGACGGCTCCATCGACTCGGCATCCGCAACGGTTTCCATCACAGTGACGGCGGTGAATGATGCGCCAGTGGCCACCGCGCAAAGCGTGAGCACCGCAGAGGACACCGCCAAGGCCATCACCCTGAGCGGCAGCGATGTGGAAGGTAGCGCTCTCACCTACACCATCGTCACCCCGCCGGCGAGCGGCGCGCTCAGCGGCACCGCACCGAATATGACCTACACGCCGGCCGCGAATTACAATGGAGCCGCGAGTTTCACCTTCAAGGTCAACGATGGCACGGTGGATTCGGCACCCGCGACGGTTTCCATCACGGTGACGGCGGTCAACGACGCGCCGGTGGCCACCGCGCAAAGCGTGACGACCACGCAAAACACCGCCAAATCCATCACCCTCGCCGGCACCGACGTCGAAAACAGCGCGCTCACCTACACCATCGTTGCCGCACCGGCGAATGGCACGCTCAGCGGCACCGCGCCGAACGTGACCTACACGCCTGCGGCAAACTACAGCGGGGCTGACAGCTTCACTTTCAAGGTCAACGACGGGTCCAGCGATTCGGCTCCGGCAACCGTCTCGATCACGGTGAGTCCAAGCAGCCCGATCACTTGGGGCGCGGCAACAGCCATCGCCGGTGCGGGCAATATCCTAAGCACCGGACTCACCAACCTCGCGGGCGCAAACTTCGGCATCACCACCGGCACCACCACCATCGTCCCCGCCAGCGAGACCGGAACCGTGAGTGTCGAATTCCGCAGCCTCCGCTCCGGCCAGAACGTCATGCTCGCGAACGGTATCAATGTGGCGGCGGATTCCACGTGGGGGAACTGGGGCTTTGCCGCCGGCAACTCGACGATTTCTGGCAATTTTGGAACAGTGCTCGATTCGAATCTCGGAATCGAAACCGGAGCACCTGTGTCAACAACGGCTACCATCACCCTGTCGAATCTAACCATAGGCACGCAGTATCGGTTCCAGTTCTTCGCGGACTCCACTGGCAGCAACAACCAGACCATCTCAGGCAGCGCGGCAATCAACTCGCAGAACGGCCAGTTCGTCACCGGGACTTTCACTGCGGATGCGACTTCCCGGGTGTTGACCGTGACCCGCAGCACCGATTTTGCGGTCGCCAACGCCCTGACGATCGGAACCGTTGACACGACACCGCCGACGTTGGCCAGTGGCTCAATCGTGGACAACAAGGGCGGCGGTCCCGTCACCGTCAACACCTTGGTGACCTACACCGTGACCTTCAGCAAGGACATGGACGCCAGCACGGTATCTGCTGCTGACTTCGGCAATGCCGGCACCTCGTTAGTCACGATTGGCGCAGTTGCCGAGACATCTCCGACATCCGGAGTTTTCACGGTGCCGGTCACGCCAACCAGCACCGGAACCCTGCGGCTGAGGGTCAATGCCGGTGCCGTCATCAACGATGCGGCGGGCAACGCGCTGGTCACCACCGCAGCCATTGTTGACGACACCACCATCACCGTCGCCAACACTCCGCCAGTCGCAAATGGACAGGGCGTGTCCACCGCGGAAGACACCGCCAAAGGGATCACCCTCACAGGTTCTGATGCTGATGGGAATTCGTTGACCTTCGCCATTGTCTCTCCGCCCGCGAATGGTTCGTTGAGCGGGACTGCGCCCAATGTAACCTACACGCCTGCGGCAAACTTCAACGGACCCGATAGTTTCACCTTCAAGGTCAACGACGGCACGGTGGACTCGGCACCCGCGACGGTTTCTATCACCGTGACCGCGGTCAACGATGCGCCGGTCGCCAATCCCCAAAGCGTGACCACTGCGGAAGACACCGCCAAGGCGATTGCTCTAACAGGCATTGATGTCGAAAACAGCGCGCTCACCTACACGATCATCACCCAACCCACGAATGGCAGCTTGAGCGGGACTGCGCCCAACTTGACCTACACACCGGCGGCAAACTTCAACGGACCCGACAGTTTCACCTTCAGGGTCAACGACGGCACGGTGGATTCGGGGGCCGCGACGGTTTCGATCACCGTGACCGCGGTCAACGATGCGCCGGTCGCCAATTCCCAAAGCGTGACCACTGCGGAAGACACCGCCAAGGCGGTCATCCTAACAGGCATTGATGTCGAAAACAGCGCGCTCACCTACACGATTGTCACCCAACCAGCGAATGGAACCCTCAGTGGCACCGCGCCGAACCTGACCTACACGCCGACTTCGAATTACAACGGAGCGGATAGTTTCACCTTCAAGGTCAGCGATGGATTGCTCAATTCGGCACCCGCGTCGGTATCGATCACCGTGACCGCGGTCAACGATGCACCGGTCGCCAATGCCCAAAGCGTGACTACTGCGGAAGACGCCGCCAAGGCGGTCATCCTAACAGGCATTGATGTCGAAAACAGCGCGCTCACCTACACGATCATCACCCAACCAACGAATGGAAACCTCAGCGGCACCGCACCGAACCTGACCTACACGCCGACCTCGAATTACAACGGAGCTGATAGTTTCACCTTCAGGGTCAACGACGGCGCGGTGGACTCGGCGCCCGCGACGGTCTCGATCACCGTGACGGCAGTCAACGATGCGCCCGGTTTCGCGACCGATCCATTCGTTGGCAGCGGAGCCACGCAGGGCGTCGCCTACTCCGGTTCGCTCGTCGGCAGCGCCATCGATCCCGATCAGGGCGACACGCTGACCTTCACCAA
>CANBTO010000158.1 GCA_947372405.1 Verrucomicrobiaceae bacterium | reverse complement strand
TGGTGGGCGCTGCAACTGGCTAACAAGGGCGGGCTCGGCCTTCTAACGGACATATTGACCATTCCACGGACGGAGAACGCGCTGTCCGAGGCGCTGCGCCTGAACTTCCGCACGGCGGAGGGCATTTTCCAGCAGAAGGAGCTCTCGGCCTGGCCCGAACTCGCCGCACTGAAGGAACCGGAACGCATCGAGGCGGTCCGGGCGGCGCAGGACGCGCTCGTCCGCCTCAGCTACCGCTGTTTCCCGTCCTATAGGCCGATTCTAACGGACTATCAGGCGGTACTGGGCCTGATCGCGCGCAACAAGACCAAGGATGTCGCCGCGCGTCTCGACCAGCTCCAGCAGACCCGTGCGACCATGCTTTCGAGGGCTGCGCGCGCGAGGGATTACCTCGATTGGTTCGAGATCACCCGTGCACGCGAAACCAGCGGGGCCTTCGACGATTACCTCCGCCTCAAGGAGCGCCTGAAGGAAAACCCGCACCATCGCAATGACGGGATTTCGACCTATCTGGACCGCATGGACGCCGTGTTTTACCGTGAGGAGAAAAAAACCGTCATGGGCCCGCCGCGCTAGCCCGGAGCTGTTTTTGTTAGTAACCATCAAAAGCATTTTTCATGAACCGCCGCCATTTCCTCAAGCTTGCCGCCGCCGCTCCGTTCGCATCCGCATTGACGGCGAACGCCGCCTCGAACTCCCGCTCCACCCGCAAGAAAGGCATCGGCATTGTGGCCAAACCCGGTGGAAACTGGTTGGATCGGGTCAACAAGCTCGATCTCGATTGGTTCTATACCTGGGGTTCCAGCAAACCCGCCGATGTTCCGAAATCAATCGATTTCATTCCGATGGTATGGGGTTACTGGGGCAACAATTCGGGTATCGCCAAAACGGGTGAGGCCGCCAAGGCCGCCGGCATCCATGAACTGCTCGGCTTCAATGAACCGGATCAAATCAAACAATCCAACCTGAGTGTCAAAAAAGTCCTCGATGTATGGCCGGAGATGATGAAGACCGGCCTGCGCCTCGGATCACCCGGCTGCGTCCACCCGGACAGCCCGTGGATGAAGGAGTTCATGAAGGGTGTGGACGAGCGCAAACTGCGCGTCGATTTCATCTGCATGCACTCCTACGGCGGGACCGATGCCAACGCATTCATGAACCAGTTGGAGAGCATCCACAGGATGTACCACCGCCCGCTGTGGATCACCGAGTTCGCCTGTGGAGACTGGCAGGCGAAATCCGTGGAGCAGAACCACCACAAGCCCGCCATGGTCCTCAAGTTCATGCAACAGGTGCTTCCGCGTCTGGAGAAAAGCCCGTTTGTGGAGCGTTACGCGTGGTTTTCCGCCTCTTCTAACAGCGCCCCCCTCGGCACCTCCGCCCTCTTCGACAAAAGCGGCGGCCTGACAGAACTCGGAAAATACTATCAGTCCGTCTGATCGAGGTGATGGCACCTTTGGATGCCACGTCCTGCGCGTGGACAGAATTCCGGTGCTGGATGGGCAGGAATATCAGGGGTTGCCAGACAGTCCTGCTTTGGCAAGTCTTACCCCTTCCGGGAGGTCCCCAAGATCCCGGCTTTTCAAGAGCACCCGATTTATGAAACCTACTCTCCTCGTTCTCGCAGCCGGAATGGGCAGCCGATACGGCGGCCTGAAACAAATGGACCCGATGGGACCGAATGGTGAAACCGTCTTGGATTACTCCGTCTTCGACGCCATTCGCGCCGGCTTCGGCAGGGTCGTGTTCATCATCCGCGAGGATTTCGCAGAGGCCTTCAAACAAGGAGTGGGTTCCCGTTTCGCGGGCCTGATCGATGTGGACTACGTGTTTCAGAAGCTTGAAGACCTTCCCGCCGGGTTCTCCGTGCCGGAAGGCCGGACCAAGCCATGGGGCACCGCCCACGCCGTTCGTGCCGCCCGTCACGTGGTGACGGGGCACTTCGCAGTGATCAATGCGGACGATTTTTATGGCGAGGACGCATACCTGCGCGCCGCCAAGTTTTTCGACAGCCTGCCGTTGGGAACTTCCAACGAGACCGCAATGGTAGGCTATCCTCTCGAAAACACCCTCTCCGACCACGGACATGTCAACCGTGGCATCTGCAAGATCGATGAGAAAGGCTTTCTCACCAACGTTGAGGAATACCTCAACATCGGTCGCGATGATGACGGTTATGTCTATGGCAACGCGCTGGACGGAAAACGTCACGTCGTGCCCGCTGGCTCGCTGGTCTCGATGAACTTCTGGGCCTTTGGTCCGGACTTCTTCATACAGCTGGAGGAGGCGTTCACCCGTTTCATGCGTGAATCCGGCGAGCAGATGAAGTCGGAGTGCTACATTCCCACTGTGGTGGACCAGCTCATTCATGGTGGCTATGCAAGATGCCTTGTGCTGCGGACCACCAGCCAGTGGTTTGGAGTCACTTATCCGGAAGACAAACCCTATGTGGTCGAGTCCATAAGCAAGCTGATCACCTCTGGCGCCTATCCTGAGAAGCTCTCCTGATCCAAACCCCGGACCCGACCTCCAGTAATGCCATCCAAATCGTCGCAACCCGATATCCGTGGGATCACCGCCCTTTTCGACATGCGGGCTGATTTCGTCAGCGCGCAGCCATATGGCTCCGGTCACATCAACGACACATACTGCACCTGCTTCGATCAGGCGGGACTGACGATTCGCTACGTCGTCCAGCGGGTGAACCATCATGTCTTCAAACAGCCCGTCGAGTTGATGGAGAACGTCGAACGGGTGACCAGGCACGCCCTTGCAACATTGCTTGCCGAAGGTCATCCGGAGTCCCGACGGCGCACGCTCACCTGCATCCCCTCACTGGATGGCAGGCCCTACGCGTTCGATGCGGACGGCAACCTCTGGCGCGTCTATCCTTTCATCGAGCGTGCCCGCGGCTACGACGTGCTGGAAACCAACGAGCAGGCCTATCAGGCGGCACGCACCTTCGGCGAGTTCCAGAAACTCGCGGCAACGCTCGGAGGTCCGCGACTCCACGAGACCATTCCGGATTTTCACAACACTCCCAAACGCCTCGAAGCCTTGGAAGCCGCCGTAGCTGCGGACGTGGCCGGTCGCGCGAAGGATGTGGCGAGGGAGATCGCGTTCGCCCGCGCCCGAGCCTTGGACTGCGCCCGCATCACCGACCTGATCGCAAGCGGGGAGATCCCCGAGCGCGTCACCCACAACGACACCAAGCTCAACAATGTTCTGCTCGACGATGTCACCGCAGAGGGCGTCTGCGTGATCGACTTGGACACCACCATGCCCGGCTCCGCGCTCTATGACTTCGGGGACATGGTGCGCACCGCCGCCCCCAGTTCCCGCGAGGACGATCCGGATCCGTCCAATATCGGCATCCGTTTCGACCGCTTCGAGGCGCTGGTGCAGGGCTATCTCGCGTCCGCCACCTTCCTCAACGAGGCCGAGCGCGACAACCTCGCATTCTCCGGCAAGCTGCTGACTCTGGAATGCGGTATCCGCTTTCTAACGGACCATCTCAACGGTGACGTGTATTTCAAGATCCACCGCCCGGATCACAATCTCGACCGCTGTCGCAACCAGTTCGCTTTCGTCAAGACCATCGAGGAAAACATGGCGGTGCTCGAGGAGATCGTGGCGAGGAACCTGCACCTCAGCGCCTGCGTCTGAGACTCTTGATGTAATCCGTCAGTGCCACGATGTCCGCGTCCGCGAGCGTCTCGTGCCCCGGCATGTCGGTTCCGGGAATGCCGAACTTGATTGCGCGGGAAAGCCGGAGATCCAGTCCATCACCCTCGGCGGTCCAGATGAACGGTCCGTCTAACAGGTTGGCGGGATGTCTCGTGAAATGCCATGCCAACGGGCCGTTGCCCCCGCCAAGCGCGCCGTGGCAAGCCGCGCAGTGCGTCCGGAAAAGCATTCCTCCGTCCTGCTTGTCCGGGTTTCCTGCAGGTTTCCATTGTGTCGATCTCGCCATCATGTCCGCCGTTCCGCCGACTCCGGAGTCCTTGAGATAGCGGACGAGATCGTCGCCCCGGCCATCCTCGAAAAGATGCGCGTAGGACGGCATCGGGCTGTCCGGCGAGAGAGCGCGTGGATCGAGGAAATGCACTTTGAGCCAGGTTTCGGATCTGCGCGCGCCTGCGTTTGTCAGGTCCGGTCCCTGCCTGCGGTTTCCGATCAGAACTGGCTCGCCTTTCATCACGGTTTCCGCACGGCTGGCGGGGCCCCAGGGTTCCACGTCGGGCGAGTCCGGCCGCACATACTGCGAATGGCAGTGGATGCAGCCTTCTGATAGATAGACCCGCCGTCCGCGCTCCATGGCGGCGGGTGAGGTTGGCTGGTTTTCACGTGTGCCCATGGACACCGCTGCCACACCGGTCACCGCCAGCGCCGGCCGCCAGTGCCTGCGGTCTGATAGAAACATCACGCCCAGCACCACCGCACCCGCGCCCGCGACGAACACCGGCGGCACATGCTGCAGCGTCTGCGCCATGCCGATCCCGTTCGCGGAGCCGAACCACCCCGCGATGGCGAAGAGCCATGCTGCGCGCCATGCTGCGGGACGCGAACCATCCGCTCCGGAGAACCAGCACGGCCACGCCACCAGAGCGGCGGAATACAACGAAACCCCGGCCGGATAAAACCAACCTGCAAGCCAGCGTGTGGAGTCCCCGTTCACCGCCAGCGCCGCCACCGCCAGCAGCACCCACGCGATGCCCGGCAAAACGCGCGCACCACGCCTTGCCAGCCACGCTCCCGCCACGCAGGCGAATAGGAGATGCACCGTCGCGTTTCTCCACAACAAGCCCTCACCCCAGGTGCCGGACTTGAGATCGGCGGAATGCTGGATGATGAAAAACGCCGCCGAATCCATCCAGACCAACGCGGTGAACAAAGCCACCGCGCTCCAGAACGGGAACACGGGCGATGGTTTCTCCATGTGCCATTCCGCCGCCCGTGGCACGGAGATCATGCCGGTGATCGCGAAGCCCGCGCCGATCCATGCCTGCACGGCGGGCGATTGTTGGAAAACCACTGGAAGATTGCAGCACGCATAACCCAGCCCCGTGCCCAGTCCCACCCAGAACAACCCGCACCATGCGGGCAGCAGCGCGGAAAGCCCGACCGTGGCGACTCCCAGCGCCCCGCCCGTCACCGCCGCCACGGCAAACGCTCCCGGCATCCGGCTGGCGTAAGGTGCCAGCGTCGACGCAAACGCCGCAACTCCCAGTGCGATGCGCAACGCGCGCGGTGAGGCCCCGCGCCATGCTGTCAGAAACCCAGCGGCGATTCCCGCCACCGCCATGGCTCCCAGCACCGCGCGCTCGGATTCCGGGCCGGCTCCTCCGGCTCGGATCAGCTCGATGAACGAGAACTGCGCGAAGATCAGGAAGAAGCCGTAAATCGCCGCCACCACCAGCGCCGCGCGTGCCACCACGAACTTCACCGCGGCACCTCCCTCCACCATCCCTTCCGCAGGATCGCGATCTGCACCGCCGCCACCGCGCCATCGGACAGCGCGACCAGCGCCCACGGCCGGGCCAGCGACTCGTCGAGGACATGGAATGTTAGAAACGCCGCCACCATCAGACGCACCAGCGAGGTGAACATCCACGCGGTTTCTCCACGGCTGCGTCTTATGCCCAGTGCGAAGCCATAGCTCAGCCCCACGGCCATCACGAAAACCCCGATCCAGCTGATGAAGACCATCACTTCCGGTGCAGGCGGATCAATTCGCAGCATGCGAAGCACGAGCTCCGGCGCGAACACCAGCAGCAGCCCGGTAAGTGCGTCCATCGAGCCCATCGCCACACTCCACAGTTTCAGGAATTTCGTCCGATTCATGTTGTCCTCCGTTCGTAAAGCCACATCACTGATACACCCGTCATCACAAGTCCGCACGCCGCGCGCACGACGAGCCCGCATTCGCGCCACCATGGCCGCGCCGCCATCCATGAGAAATCCCCGCCCTCCCGCCAGCCCATCAGCGCCAGCGTCACGATCATCACAAACGCCGCCAGATGCCACAGTGAAACCGTGAGCGCCCCGCCCATGCGCTTGTTTGTTAGAAGCACCAGCAGCAGGGCGCAGAAGGAGGTGGTGAAGCCCGCCATCGCCAGATGCGAGTGCGCCACCAGAGCCTGCGTGAACTTGATGCGGTCCAGCACACCGGTTTGATACATCAGCAGCGCGCTCACCACCAGCAATCCCCACCACGCGAACATCGCGCCACGCCAAACCCGCGAACCGGGAGGCCAGATGAATTCCGCCCAGTCCTTCGGCAGCCACCACACCCATGGCAGAAGGAAAAGCATCGAGCCGATCTGATGCGCATCGTGGTGCGTGCCTCCCATCGCCTCCGCCACGCCGAAAACGAGCCATGAAAGGCCGAAGAAAATCCAGATCCCCTTGGACTTCGCGTCCCGTTTCGCGGTTGCGGCCACGCGCGGCAGCATCAGCATGAGCCCCACCACCACCAGCGCCGAGCCCTGCAGGCTGGAGCCCGTCGGTCCGCCGGTCGTGCGGTCGATGGGCGGATAAACGGCGGGCGAGGAGGCGAACACCAGCGAGGCGGGCACCAGCAGCAGTCCTGACAAACCTAACAGCGCGGCGAGTTTCCGCTGCTTGCTCCAGGATTGCGAGCGGTCCCGCCACGCCAGCGCGAGCACGCACCAGAGCACCATGAGCGCGGCGACCAACGCCCACAGCGCGCCGCCCTTCCAGTCGAGGAAGATCTTGCCGGAAGTCACTCCGCCAAGCCAGCGGGTCACGCCGATCACCAGCGCGGCCGTCCACGCCCACACCGCCGCCGGTCCCCATGCGGAGTGCTTGCTGCGGTCCACCTCGTAGATCGACAAAAGCCACGCCACCAGCGGCAGCGAGGTCCATCCGTAAAGCTGCACGTTCAAATGCACCGGCACCCAGCGGCCATAAGTCCATTGAGCGAGTTGCAACGAGGGAAACAACAGCAGGACTGATAGATACAAACCCACGCAGTTGCCGAATACCAGCCATCCCAGCGAATGCCTCACCGCCGAGGAGAGTCCGGATTGATCTGGCGGCTTGGCCACTTCGCACATCTGTCCGGATGCTAGGACCGTTCCCCCTGCTGTCAACCAGCGCCATCGAACCTGTGAGTCTTCCTTGCATGGTGACACCTCACCTGGCAAAAGAGGATGGGGTGTTGTGAAAGAAAATCTTCCGTCCGCCTGTTGAAAGTCCGCCCACCGTTACAATCCCTCCAAGGCGGAACGGACCAGCCATGCCGCCGCTCATTCAAAAGTGAAAACCATGAACAAAAATCGAAACCTGGCCGTGATGGCCGCAACGTCTGCTCTGCTGATCACAGGGGTTCTCAGCGCTTCCGAGGCAGTCCCCCGGCCGGAACATCCCCGGCCGGACCTTTGCCGGGAAAACTGGATGTCTCTTAACGGCGAGTGGCAGTTCGAGATCGACAAGGCCGCCGACGGCGAAGCGCGCGTGCTGACCGGTGGCAACGATCTCAATGCAAAAATCACTGTCCCGTTCTGTCCCGAGAGCAAGCTCTCGGGTCTCGGACTGGGTAATACCCAGCGCCTGAAGAACGTCTGGTACCGCCGCCTTTTCGATCTGCCGCCCACGATGCAGGGCAAGCGTGTTAGAATGCATTTCGGCGGGGTGGATTACAAATCCTCGGTCTATATCAACGGCCAGCTCGCAGGAACCCACATCGGGGAGAATGCCGCGTTTGATTTCGACGTCACCAAGTGGCTTAAAGCCGGACCCAACGAAGTGGTCGTCAAGGTGCTCGATGACATGTGGAGCGGGCTCCAGCCGTGCGGCAAGCAATCGCCGGATCAAAGCGGTGGCTGCAGTTATACCCGCACCACAGGCATCTGGCAGACGGTGTGGCTGGAAGCCGTCGGCTCGTCATTCGTCGAGAATCTATCCGTGGTGCCTGATCCGGACAACTCGCGGGTGCTTGTCACCGCGAAGATCAACGGCCATGACAAGGATCTAACACTCAAGGCGGAGGCCTTCGCCGACGGCAAACTGACGGGATCGGACAGCGGCACCGGACCATGGCAGATCACCCTCGTGCTCAACCTCAAGGACAAGAAACTCTGGGAGCCGGGCGCGCCTTTCCTCTATGACCTGAAGCTCACTCTCTCCAGCGGCGGAAACACGCTGGACGAGCTGGGCAGCTATTTCGGATTGCGCAAGGTGGTGATCGACGGCCGCCGCATCCTCATCAACGGCAAGCCCGTCTTCCAGCGCCTGATCCTTGACCAGGGGTTTTATCCTGAGGGCCTGTGGACTGCTCCCTCCGACGAGGCGCTCAAACATGACATCGAAATGTCCATGGCCTGCGGCTACAACGGCGCGCGCCTCCACCAGAAAGTCTTCGAACCGAGGTTCCTCTACTGGGCGGACAAACTCGGCTATCTCGTCTGGGGCGAGTATCCGAACTGGGGCTACAACCTCAACCCCAAGGGCTACTCGGCCTACGTGAACGAATGGACCGAAATCCTCATGCGTGACCGCAACCACCCCGCCGTCATCGGTTGGTGCCCATTCAACGAAACCAACGACAAGGCCTGCGCCGAGCTGCAACAACTCGTCTGGAACGTCACCAAGGCGGTGGACCCCACGCGCCCCGCACTCGAAACCAGCGGCTGGATCCACACGCTGCCCAACCCTGAGGTCCTCGACGCCCATGATTATCAAGCCAATCCAGTCGCTCTGCGCGAACGCTGGATGAAAAATCTATCCATTTCCAGGGATCTTCGAGATGCTGACAAGATGGCGGATTCCGATCGGGGTCTGCCCTTCATGGTCAGCGAAATCGGCGGCATCGGCTGGGCCACCGAGGGTGGCTGGGGATATGGCAAAGGTCCCAAGAACCTCGACGAGTTATATGTTCGCTACCAGGGCACCATCGACGCCATGCTCGACAATGCGCACCTCTTCGGTTTCTGTTATACCCAGTTGACCGACATCGAGCAGGAAAAGAACGGGCTCTTCTATTACGACCGCAAGCCGAAGTTCGACGTGAGGAAAATCCACGACATCACCGCCCGGCAGGCTGCCTATGAACGGACTCCCTGAAGTTAACAAGCGCCTGGCGTATGGCGTCAGGTATGAGGCTGCTTCCCAAACCTGACTTGAGTTCGCGCGTGGTTCGGTTTGAGCCAGTTTGCGGCGTGCTTCCTTCATCGGCTCTTCGTATGGGGGATGGAAACCCTCCATCATTGCGATCCGGGACCACGCCGCAAGAGCCTTGGACAAGTCTGCTTCAGCTTCACGCGCCGCCGCACATAAGAGACGCGCATTCGCTTCTACGACGGGCAAGTTTATCGCGGCTCCTTGTGCAACGCATCCGTGATGGTCGCTCCCTCCGGAAACACCCCGGCGTTTTTCCATATCCACCACCGCCTTGAGATGATAGACGGTTCTTGATTCCAAACGCGAAAAGACCATGCCGCGCCCGCACAGCAAATCCATCACCGCCACGCTCTGCTGCGGCCTGTTCGCCTGCATG
>CANBTO010000157.1 GCA_947372405.1 Verrucomicrobiaceae bacterium | reverse complement strand
GTCTGCGCGACGCGGCAGGACATTCAGGAGCACCTCAGGCAGTTTTATCGTGCGAACGAGCAAACGGCCCAGGCGGACGCCATGGGGCTGAGCCTCTCCACCGGCGATACCGAAGCGAGAGACGCGGGAGACGATGCGCCGATCATCCGTCTGGTCCTCCAAGTCCTTTCCGAAGCATTCCGCGTCCGTGCCTCGGACATCCACATCGAGCCGTTGGAGACATCCGTGCGCATCCGCTACCGCATGGACGGCAAGCTCGTCCATGTGGACAGCCACCCCAAGAAACTCCTCCCCGCCATCATCGCCCGTCTCAAGGTCATGAGCGGCACCATGTCGATCGCGGAGAAACGTCTTCCACAGGACGGCCGGATCCAGCTCAAGATGGGCGAAAAGGAGGTGGATCTCCGGGTTTCCTCCGTCCCCTCCAATCACGGCGAATCCATCGTCATGCGGATTCTCGACAAGACCGCGATGCTGTTAGGCCTGCCGGAGCTGGGTTTCTTCTCCGACGACCAGACGGTTTTCAACCAACTGCTCGGCCTGCCGGACGGCATCCTGCTGGTGACGGGCCCCACCGGTTCCGGGAAAACCACCACTCTCTACGCCTGCCTCAACGTCATCAACAAACCGGACAAGAAAATCATCACGGTGGAAGACCCCGTCGAATATGAACTTCCCGGCATCAACCAGGTGATGGTCAAGACGGACATCGGCATGACCTTCGCCGCCGCCCTGCGCGCCATGCTCCGCCAAGCGCCGAACATCATCATGATCGGGGAAATCCGGGATGCGGAAACGGCCAACATCGCCATCAACGCTTCGCTCACCGGCCACTTGGTTTTCTCCACCCTCCATACCAACGACGCGCCCTCCGCCGTCGCCCGTCTCGCGGATATTGGTGTGAAACCGTTCCTCATCGCCTCCGCGGTCCGAGCGGTGCTCGCCCAGCGTCTGGTCCGCAAGCTCTGCCCGCTTTGCAAACAGCCCGCCGAGCTCACCGACAAGGAAATGCGCGCCCTCTCACTGGACACCTCGCGGATGGTGGACGCCACCATCTTTGGACCCGTGGGATGCTCGAAGTGCCGCAACAACGGCTTCAAAGGCCGGATGGGCATTTTCGAAATCTTCCTTGTCGATGACGAAGTCCGCGGAATGATCAACAGCGGTCTCACCACCACACAGCTCCGCCGACGCGCCCGCGAACTCGGCATGCGCACCCTGCGAGAGGACGGCATCCGCAAGGTGCTCGCAGGCCTCACCTCAGGCAACGAGGTGGTGCACGCCACCATGTCCGATTCCGATTGATCCCGCCAAATCCCAAGCTTTCAAAAACGCCGCTTTTTCCCGTCCCATGGACAATTTCCAGATCATCGAACTTTTCCAGTCCCGAGGCCTTGTCGATCAGAGCCTCGCCCAGGATATCCTTGCGGAGGTGAACCACAGCGGCAAGGAGATCGGCGAGATCCTCGCGGACTTTCAGGTCATCCAGAGCCGCGACGACGTCTGGCCCATCATCGCATCGGAACTCGGCACCCACATGGTCGATATCCGAAACTGGACTCCGCCCGACGCCCTGCTTGCGCTTGTTCCCGCAGGCACCGCCCGCCTGCATGGCGCGCTGCCCGTGAACTTCGATGAAACCGGCCTTCACGTCGTGCTGGTCGATCCCTTGAACCCACAGACGGTCGAGGATCTGCGCTTCGCTCTTGGCCGGGAAATCCACGTCGTCGTCGCTCCGGACTACTTGGTCGAGGCCAAGATCAACGAGTGCTACGGCGGCGAGGGCAAGGCGATGGATGACATCCTCAAGCAGTTCGAATCCGAAACCGAAACCAAGACCGTCGCGGATCTCGAATCCGAGGCGAACTCGGCACCCATCGTCCGCTACGTCGATCTCGTGCTCTATCAGGCGATCAAGGAAAAAGCCTCGGACATCCACTTCGAGCCATTCGAAAAGGAGTTCAAGATCCGTTACCGCGTGGACGGAGCGCTTTATGAAATGGCTCCGCCGCCGATCCACCTCGCGCTGCCGATCCTTTCCCGCGTCAAGGTCATGTCCAACATGAACATCGCGGAACGTCGCGTCCCGCAGGACGGGCGCATCGTCAAACAGGTGGGCGACAAGCAGGTGGACATGCGGGTTTCCTCGCTGCCCACCCACCACGGCGAGTCCATCGTGCTCCGCGTCCTGGACCGTGGCTCGGTGAACCTCTCGCTCGAAAACCTCGGTCTCACCGAATACATCTACAACTACATCACCGACACGATTGAGAAGCCTAACGGCATCTTCATTGTCACTGGTCCCACAGGTGCCGGCAAGACCACCACGCTCTATGCCGCATTGCGCAGGATCAACACCATCGACGCCAAGTTGCTCACCGCCGAGGACCCGGTCGAATATGACATCGACGGCATCATCCAGATCCCGATCAACGAGGCCATCGGACTCGACTTCCCGCGTGTGCTGCGGGCGTTCCTGCGGCAGGACCCCGACCGCATCATGATCGGCGAGATGCGCGACAAGGAAACCGCCACCATCGGTATCCAGGCCGCGCTCACAGGCCACTTGGTGCTTTCCACCCTTCACACGAACGACGCGCCCGGAGCCGTCACCCGTCTCGTGGACATGGGCTGCGAACCCTTCCTCATCGCCGCTTCACTCGAAGGCGTGCTCGCCCAGCGTCTTGTGAGGACAATCTGCAAGGACTGCAAATCCCCTTACGAGCCCAACGAGGCGATCCTCAGCCAGCTGGGCATCTCCGCCCACGAACTCGGTGACAAACACTTCTACACCGGCGCAGGCTGCGACACCTGCGGCCAAAGCGGCTACCGTGGCCGCAGAGGTCTTTACGAACTGCTCAGTATCACTGATCCACTCCGCGAGTTGATCACCGCCCGCGCCCCGACGGTGGTCATCAAACAGAAAGCCGTCGAACTCGGCATGAACACCTTGCGCGAGGACGGCTTGCGCAACATCTATGTCGGCAACACCACGATTGAGGAAGTCCTCAAGTACACTTGACGCTCATCTGCATTTTCCCATCGCCATCCCTCCGATTTTCCGATTCCCTCTCCTCAAAACATTCCAAAAACCAGCTTAATTCCCATGGCCACCTTCCAATACTCCGCGCTTGACGCCAAAGGCGAGCAAACCACCGGCTCCCTCACCGCAAACACCGAGGCGGAGGCGATCCAACAGCTCCGCTCCAAGGGACTCTACCCCACCCAGATCCATGAGGAGGGCAAGGGCAAGAAGGCAGGCAAAGTGGCCGCCCCCGTCAAGAGCAAGACCAAATCCAAGACCAAGTCGGCGAAGGGCAGTCTCGGAGGCCGGGTCAAGCCCAAGAACCTGATGATCTTCACACGCCAGCTCGCCACGCTGATCGATTCAGGGCTTCCGCTACTCCGGAGTCTCACCGTACTGGAGAAACAGGAACCCAACCCCGCGCTGCGGGCCACCATTGGCGCGCTTGCCGACAACGTCCAGACAGGCTCCACCTTCTCCGAGTCCCTCGCACAGCATCCCAGAATCTTCAACAAGCTCTACGTGAACATGGTCAAGGCCGGCGAACTCGGCGGTGTGCTTGAAATCGTGCTCAACCGTCTGGCCGAATATCAGGAAAAGGCGCAGAAACTCAAAAACAAGATCGTTTCCGCGATGGTCTATCCGGTGATCGTCATGTTCATCGCCGTCGGCATCCTGGTGTTCCTGATGATTTTCATCGTGCCGCAGTTCAAGGACATGTTCGCCAACACGGATCAGGAGTTGCCGCTGATCTCCCAGATCGTCTTCGGCACCTCCGAATTCTTCCTGTCGAGTCCGCTCTACGTCCCGAACGTGGTTTTTGTCTTCATCCTCTTCATCATCGGCGTCTTCCTCTTCAACATGTGGGGGCGCACCAAGGGTGGCCGCAAGGCGGTGGATACGATGAAACTGAACATCCCCATCCTCGGCGACATCCAGCGCAAGAGCGCCGTTTCCCGCTTCGCCCGCACGCTTGGCACGCTCGTCACCTCAGGTGTACCCATTCTCCAGGCGCTCAACATCACCCGGGACACCGCCGGCAACGTCATCATTTCCCAAGCCATCGAAAAAGTCCACGAAGCCGTCAAGGAAGGCGAAACCATCGTCACCCCGCTTCAGGCCTCGGGCGTTTTCCCGAACATGGTCATCTCCATGGTGGACGTCGGTGAGGAAACCGGCCAACTCCCGGAAATGCTCCTCAAAGTGGCGGACGTTTACGACGATGAAGTGGACAATGCCGTTACCGCCCTGACCTCCATTCTCGAACCGATCATGATCGTGATTCTGGCGCTGATTGTCGGCGCGGTTGTATTTGCATTGTTCCTACCCTTGATTAAGATGATCCAGACGATGGGCAACCAAAGCTGACCCTCGTCCGCCATCAAAAACCTCAAAGCCAGGAACATGAAAACCTCGTCTCGCCGCGGCCGTGCCGCCTTCACGCTCATCGAGCTGATGGCGGTCATCACCATCATTGTCATTCTCGCCAGCTTGGTCGTCGGCGGAATGAGCTTCGTCAGAGACCGTCAGGACAAGGAGAGGGCCAAGGTCCAGATGGCGCTTTTGTCCAAGGCGCTGGAGGATTACAAGCTGGATAACGGAGCCTACCCGGCGACGACTGATAAAACCGGCACCTTCACCGGAACGGCAGGCACTGGCACATCCTCGATCCTGTTCAACGCCCTGTATTATGTGCCCGCAACAGCCAACACCAAGATCTACGTGCCGGAACTCGATCCAGCCTCGAGCAAACAGGGATGGACCACTACTCCCGCAGGGGCAGCCTCGCCAATCCTCGATCCGTGGGGAAATCAGTATTGCTACCGTACCGCCACAAACCCATCGGGAACGGCCAATACGGCCACGAGCAATCCCGACTTCGACCTCTGGTCCATGGGCAAGGACGGCAAGAGCAACCCGGCTTCCCCGACAGACCCGGTGAACCGAGACGACATCAAGAGCCCCTGAGCCATTCGCATCTGCGAAGCGGATGTCCCGGGAGCCTTCAACGGATTTGTCATCTGAATGTTCTCGACGCCCGTCATCCGGGCGGGCTTGCTTGCCGCGACCTCATGAGCGACGAATCCGCAGCCACCCCCGATACCTCCGCGAATCCTCCGGCCGAAGGAGCGCCCCGCGCCCGCCG
This sequence comes from Verrucomicrobiaceae bacterium, assembly GCA_947372405.1. The sequence continues at coordinate 4,351 of CANBTO010000157.1, read as the reverse complement.
GATTTCCAATCCCCGGCCAAAGAAAACGGCAAAGCCGAGTCCGGCTACGGATGCAGGCAACGAGTCCGAAGTTGGAGTGGAAACGCCGAAAGCCTCGAAGTTCCCCGAGTTTCCAAGCTCCTCTGAAAACCAGGATTCCCAGAACGCTGCTCCACTCCGCACGGACTGGCCGGAGCCTGAGGCACCCTCATCCGGACCCACGGGCCCGCAGGAAACCTCCAAGCGCAAACGCCGCCGCAAAAAGGGCAAGGGCAACCAGGCCCAGAACCCGGTGCCGGAAGCCGACGCCCCAACCGCGGAGTCGGAGCCACCCCCGCAAGCTCGCCAGCACAGCCAGCAGCAGCGCCCTCAACCGCAGATCCAGCGATCCAAACTCGATCCGGACCAACTCGCACGCTTCGCATGGAAAATCTATCTGTCCGAAGTCAGCGAGGAAGGCGTCGCTCTCGTAGGTGACGTGGATGCGAAGGAGCTATCGCGCCGCTGCTTCCGCCTCGCGGAAATCTTTCTCGAAGAACAGGCCCGCAGGCGCTGAGGCCTGGCGGGAGTCATTTGGCCTGCATGGCGCGCACCGGCCCGAGCAAGCTGCTCTTTTGGAGCGGATCATTTTTGGGGTGCGACTGGGCTGCGATGCGGAGCTTAGACGCCTCGAGTCTGCGGCTCTGCGCCGGCAGCAAGCCATCCAGTTTAAAGTCGATCTGCTCCGGCTTCCGCCCAATCTTGACCGAGGTCTTGTCAGAGGCGGCGAGTAACGCTTCGAGTGGCTTGAGCGTGGGCGCGGATGCTTTCACGCATGCCATGTCGATATCATTGGCTTCCGCATCCGGTTGTTTGAATGCGATCACCCGCACATCCTGGGAATCCTTTGCGCTGAACTTCGGGCCGGTGGGTTCTGGTTTTGATCCACCGGACGCCGGAAAGGTTTTGATTTCCGGCACCGGAAGGATCTGTTCAATGCGCTTTCCGCCATCGATCACGGTCTCGCTGGCGGCGAGGTAGCGCATCGACTGCGAGGGCTTGACCCATGGTGCTCCTGACTGCGACCAACCGGGCGGCTCTGAAAAAGCCAATCTCCACCCCACAACGGCCGCCCTCCTTGACCGCCCACTGCATCGCCTCCCACTCGACGTCGCTCATAAACGTTTGCCCACAGGAGTTTCCCGGCGGTCGCCCTGCCCGCAGATTTGGCCGATGTAGGCCCTCCCGATGCCCACGCGGTCCATCGCTTCGAGGTCCTTGGTGATCCCTTCCTTGCTGAAGTTGTCGTTGATCCAATTCCAGTAGCAACCCGGACACGCCGCCTGCGGACGGCTGACAACCGAGGAACGTAGGGCCGGCACTTCCCCATGCAGGGAAACGAACATTGCGGCGAGCAGCAGAACGAACTGGCTTTTCATGATCGTGGATTGGAAAAACAACTTGTCGCCTCGATCCATTTTGAGGCGGTGCCTTCTGATATAGAGGCCACTGCGAAAGTCCGCGACTCAACCAGGGTATGTTTCAGAACGGAAGGCGAACACGGTCCAACGTGGCGGTGCTGATGCAGAAAATCTAATCCACCATCCAATCCAACCTGCCGGTTTCGTACGGTGTATTTAAAATACACCCGAAGGGACTCAAACCCCTAACCTTCTGATTCGTAGTCTAATAGTAGTTTTGTAACTTATTGATAACCAATTCCCCATTTTCTTCAATTTCGTCAAAATCGGGCATTTCTCGGTTTATTCCGGCAATTCCGGCAGTTGCAAAGGTCTAAATCGGCACCTAAAATGAGAAAAAATCAGAAGGTCCAAAGTGCCGCGCAAACCATCATTCAAATTCACCAAAACCACCTCCGGCTGGAAAGTGGAAATACCGGAACGCCTTTCCCTGTCGGAAAGCGGCAAAGGATCTTTTTCGCGACCCGGGATGAAGCGAAGGAATACGCCGCCGAACTGCGGTCCGACAATGAGGAGCATGGTGCCATGGCGAGCGTGATCCCGCCATCGCTGGCGGACGAGGCCACCCGGGCGACTGCTCTCCTCGACCCTTTTGGCATCTCCCTCCTTGAGGCGGCACGCATGGCAGTCGCCACAAAGAAGGCCGAACTGGCCAGTGCGTCGCTTGAGGACGCTCTCGAAGCGTTTATCAAGACCAAGTCCAACCGGAGCGAGGCTCATGCGAACGCCTACGGATACATGAAGAGGGATCTGTTGAAGTCGTTCGCCGGGCGGATTCTTTCATCGATCACCGCGGCGGAACTTCTGGCACACACCGAGAAATTCGCCCCAAGTCCCGCGAGCTTCAATGCTCAGGTCCGCCTCATCGGGGCATTCTGGCGGTGGTGCGCGAAGCATCCGAGGGATTGGTGTGATGCCAAACGCATTGAAGTCCTGGAGCGCAAGGAAACCACAAAGGAAGAGATCGGGGTCCTGAACGCCTCCCAATGCCAGAAGCTATTGGCTACAGCCAGGCAACATTACCCGGAATGTGTGCCGGGATTCGCGATTTCCCTGTTTACCGGCATGCGGAAGGCCGAGCTCATCCGCTTGCAACCGGGCGATGTCACAACAGCCGGTATCAACCTGCCTGCCAGTTCCACCAAGACCGGTCGGCGCAGGTTCATTGAAATGCCGACACCGCTCAAAGCGTGGCTGAAAGCATACCCATTGGGAGAAACGGTGCTTCCAGCCAACTGCCACAAAAAAGAAAAAGCGGTCCGCCGTCTTGCCGGTTGGAAGGTTTGGTCCGATCTGGTCGAGCCCCATGTTCCGCCCAAGACTCTGCCGGAGTGGCCTCACAACGCGCTGCGCCACACCCATGCCTCCGTCTTGATTGCCCTCGGCAAACCCTTGGAATCACTGACGTTTGAATTCGGACACTCCGGCGGAGCGCAGGTTCTGAAATCACATTACGTCGGCGTGATGCCCAAAGCAGAAGCCGCGAAAATCATGAAGATCCAGCCGAGCTGATCGAGCGGGCCGGACTCCGTGTCGCCAATCACCCACACTTCATAATGTAGTTGATCGGCGACAATATCACTTGTCGTCGTCCGGCGACTTTGCTATCTATCGGGCATGGAAGTTCAAAGTGTCCGCGAGTTGGCCGCCGTGATTCGCAGTTTGCGCCGGGAAAAAGGATGGAGCCAAGCCACGTTGGCCAGCGAGGCCGGAGTCGGACGCGAGTGGATCATTCACTTGGAAAAAGCGAGGCCTACTGTCGAACTCGGGCTGGTCATGGGCACCCTCAAGGCCTTGGGAGTCCGACTGAGTATCGAGCCGCAAGCGCCCGTCGATTCGGTGATCGATCTCAACCAAATCCTCGGCGACTCCCACAACGCCATCAAGCCATGAGCGAATCCCTGATGGTGATGGCCGATGGCGCGCGGATGGGCACGCTCGAACGAGATGGCAAGCGCCTCGGGTTCTCTTACGAACCCAGCTGGCTGGAATCGCCGCACCGGTATCCGCTTTCCCTCTCCATGCCACTCGCGCTGAGAGAACACCCGCATTCGGTGATCGAGCCGTTCCTGTGGGGACTCCTGCCGGACAACCCGCAAATTCTCGACGCATGGGGCAAGCGCTTCCACGTCTCCCCGCGCAATGTCTTCCGCATCATCCGCCACGTCGGCGAAGACTGCGCCGGAGCCGTCCAATTTCTCCATCCGGAGCATGCGGAAACAAATGAGTCCGGCGGCGTGCATTGGATCGACGATCACGGTCTGGCCCAACGTATCACGCTGCTCTTGGAAAACCACGGCAGCACCCGACTCGCCTGGGACGCCGGCCAGTTCAGCCTGGCGGGTGCCCAGCCAAAGCTGGCCCTGCACCGCCACCCTGTCTCCGACGCGTGGGGCGTGCCGGAGGGAAACACGCCGACCACCCATATTCTCAAGCCCGCCACCGGCGAGTTCGGCGGCCACGCGGAAAACGAACACTTTTGCCTGCAGTTGGCGTCGGCCGTTGGTCTGCGAACCTGTCACTCGAGCGTCATTCGAGTGGGCGGCCACACGGTCATCGTCATCGAGCGCTACGACCGATTGTGGCGGGAAAACCGCTGCATGCGCATCCACCAGGAAGACGCCTGCCAATCCTTCGCCGTTCATCCCGACAGGAAATATCAGAACGAAGGAGGCCCCGGTGCCCGTGAAATCGCCGCGCTGCTTCGGGATCAATCCACCAGCCCCGGCAACGATGTCCAAGCCTTCGCCGACGCACTCATCTTCAACTGGCTGATCGCAGGGACCGATGCCCACGCCAAAAACTTCTCGCTGCTCATTGCCCCCGGATCACAAGTTCGCCTGGCTCCTCTATACGACCTCGCCTCAGCGCTGCCCTATCCGCAGCGTATCGATCCACAGAAAGCGAAACTC
>CANBTO010000156.1 GCA_947372405.1 Verrucomicrobiaceae bacterium | reverse complement strand
CACCACCCATGACGCAGGTGGAGTCACCGACCTGGACATCGAGCTCGCGCAGCGCGTGGACAACCTGGTGGACTGATCCAAAGGCGTGAAACTCAGCGAGGCAGCATCATCTCGTCGTCCTTCAAGCCTGTCAGCGAGCTGAGATTTTTCAGCAGCCTGCGCAGCGTGAAGAACAGGAACACAAGGATGGGCAGCCCGATGACGGCGAAACTCCAACCGGTCACCCTGGCCACCTTTGAGTTGTAAAGTTCCCTGGCGTTGGATGCCGCGTAGTCCAGATCCCCCAGGAAATAGATCGAGAGACCAAAGTTCATCACGGTACTGATGAAGAACGATGCTGCGAACATCAACGTCGCTTGGAACAGAATCGAGCGGTAGCGCTCCATGCCGTCCACCTCGCTCACCCGCTGTTCGATTTTCGGTATGTCAAACAGCGAGTCGCTGTAGAGGAAAGCACGCAACAGCGGGTTGTTCGTATAATGTGAACCAATGACGGCCAGTCCGAGAATGAACGGGATGGAGGCTTCCTTCAGGCCGAAGAGCACGTCCGCGTGGGGCTTGATGGTGCCGTCCTTGTTCCAAAGGAAAACCGTTAGCCCGCCCGTGAGCATCACGGAGATAAGTCCGATGGCGGAAAAGAAGTTCGCCTTGCGGGTTTTCGAGAAATGCCATCCGCCGTAGCCCAACGGAAAGGCGAGCGCCACAACCAGAGCCTTGACTGGCCCCAGATGCCAGGGTTTGACCGCTTGGCCGGCTGCCTGCTGGAATTCCGGATCCTTGCTCAGATAGCTCAACGCGAGCACCGGGATCAACACGTTGATCAGGATGTTTGCGAGAGGATGCTCCTGATGGTTTGGCTTATCGGGGACCATGAACAGCCGCAACAAAGCAGCATCAGGTGAATGGGGGAATGAAAAAAGATTCCCGTTTCATTTATGGATATACCGTGAGCCGGGGGCGGCTGACGTGTTTTGGGAAATCCGGCTGTCTTTTTCCCTTCGCCTGTCAGGAAACGGCGTTCGAGGGATCATCACCTGTCAGTGAGGTGCGGTATTCAGTGGGCGACATTTCCGCGTATTGCCGAAAAGTGCGGTTGAATTGGGAAATGGAGTCAAAACCCGATTGGAAAGCAATGTTGCGAATGTGCGCGTTCGGATTCAACAGCAGGCTTTTGGATTTCTCCACCCGGACGCGGGCCAGGTATTGAGTGAACGTGACACCAACCTCGCGTTTGAACATCTTGCCGAAAGTCGATGCGCTCATGTGCAGGCGGCGGGCGGTATCCGGCATGGTGATCGGCTCGGCGAAGCGGTCCTGGATGAATCTTCTGGCGCGTGTGATTTCGGCAGGCTCACCATCCACCGGTTCCAGAATTCTGACGGCCGCATATCTGGAAATCCGGCCGGCAAAGGTTTCCAGAAGGTACATGATCGCTCGTAACTGTTTTTCGGAAATGACTGGGGTTTGGAACCACGTCCGCTCCAGAGCGGGCAGATGCTCTGCAAGACCGAGGCGGACGAGTTGGCGCGAGATTTTGTCGAAGTTCCGCTTGGTGGGCTGATCGAGCATCAATTGTCCGCCGTATAACGTGGCGATGTGTTCGCCCACCGAGATCACGGGCATGGCGATATGGGTGAATCCGGCAAAGCAGCAGGACTGGCATGGCATCAGGTTACAGGCCACTTGGGCGCGAATGGCGGCGAAAGTGCTGTTGCAAAGCTCTTTGGCCTCGGGGCTGCAGCACATCAGTCGGCAAAACGGGTTTGCATGATCCACGAATGGAGTAACATCTCGGTTTTCGACGGCTGGTAGGAGTTTCACCACGAATCCGGTGGCCACGGGGAACGATTCCTCGTATTTCCGCACGATTCTGGATCGCGCCAAACTATCGAACAGGGATTGATTCATCTTCAGAATCAGAGGAGCTCAAAAACCAAACTTTGAACGGACTGGTTCTTTCGAACACGCGCTTTTTTTCTCTGTAACAGAATCCCCTCGGAAAAACCAGCCGGATTTGATGGAGTTCCGAAGCAATCCGCTAACTGTGATTTCTTTACGTTGGTTGGGTCATCCTCATTTCACCCGATCAACTCGGATGCGATCGACCGCCACTCGTCTTCCAGCGTGACCGTGGAAGCGGGCATGGATTTGCAGGCCCGGGAATACCAGTAAGCCGCGTTCGAAAGATCGCCCTCCTCACGGTGGAGATGGGCGTGAATCCATGTTGCCGCGGTGCCTGGAACGTTCTGGCAAAGATCGTGGGCGGCTTCCCATTTTCCGGCCTTCGCGAACCACAAGGCGAGGGCGATGGACGTGATGCCCGGAGGTGGATTGGTATCAATTGCTGCGGAACGGGCGAGATCCATGGCGGTCATGCAGCACACTACCATTGGCGGGTGGTGCGTTGCAACCGGGACGGGTAAACGCGGTCGCCGGGCGGGTTGGGAGGGACTCCAATCCCTGGCAGCCATGCAAAATGGTAATGAAGTATGCGAGCCGACTTGCCTGATCCGGTAACTGCTCTCACAACACCGGAGTGCGTTCACCTTCCTTACACGCGGTATATGCAGCATCAGGTCATATTTCAACTCATTGATTACTAGTTCAAATGAGAAGAAGTACGAGGACTGGGACTCGAACCCAGGACCAATTGGTTAAAAGCCAACTGCTCTACCAACTGAGCTATCCTCGCGTTGATGCCCCGGCAGGCGGGGCGGGACGAATAGGAGGCCGGGGACTTGGATGCAAGCGGATAATTGAAAAATTCTGCATGACCCGGCAGTGGTACGACCCAAAATTCACGGGTTCGGGGCAAAATGCAACCGCGGTGGAACGAGCCACTGCGGTTGATACCAGTTGCCAACGCATCCGTTGAAATCAGGCTTCTGCAAATCCGTGACCCATTGGCTTGGGCATGGGCTTTTCCTTCTTGCGCAAGGCGCGCCTCATTTTCGTGAGTGCGGAGTTTTGAAGCTGGCGGATTCGCTCGCGGGTGACCCCGAATTCTCGGCCCACTTCCTCGAGGGTGAGCGCTTTGCGCCCGCCCAGGCCGAAGCGCTCGTCAATGATGCGACGTTCCCGTTCGTCCAGAACCGAGAGCAGTCCGTCGAGTTCCCCGTGTAGGTTTTTGTCGGAAAGCATGTCCAGAGGATTCACGGCGCGCTCGTCGCTGATGACTTCGCCGTATTCCGTGGCCTCCCCCTCGTTGATCGGTGCATCGAGCGATGTGGGGCGGTGCGAGGCTTGGCGAAGCATCGCCAGTTTGCGGCGAGGGACGCCGATTTCGTCGGCGAGTTCCTCGTCGGTGGGCTCGCGGCCCATGACTTCGGTGAGCATGGCGGCGATGCGGCGCATCTTGGCGATCTTGTCCACCATGTGGACGGGGAGGCGGATGGTCTTGGATTGGTTGGCCAGCGCGCGCTTGATGGACTGCTTGATCCACCAAGCGGCGTAGGTGGAAAGTTTTCCGCCCTTTTCCGGATCGAAGCGCTCCACTGCCTTCATCAAGCCGATGTTGCCTTCGGAAATGAGATCCGTCACCGGCATGCCATAGTTGGCATAATCCTGGGCGATTTTCACGACCAGTCGGAGGTTCGCTCGGATCATGTGCGAGCGCGCTTCGGGATCACCGTTCTTGATGCGCTCTGAGAGAGCCACTTCCTCTTCAGCTGTGAGAAGAGGCGTTTTTGCGATCTCCCTCAAGTAGAGCTTCAAACTGCCTTCTGATTCGTATGCCATGGTAGTGTCGGGTTAGTTATTAAACGTCACAGGGAGAAATTTATTCCTGTTTTCCTCAAAATACCTCCAATGTATTCTTTTTGTAAATACAAAAATCGGAATAGTTTGGATTTGAAACATTGCATAAGTAGGGAAGCATTCGTCATGCCCGCCGATTTTAAATGGTAACTGACTGATTGTGAGTGGTGAGCGGAATTTGAGCTGTGCCATTGCGGCATGTCGCGGACATTTTGTGTCCATGGAGTGAGACAATTTGACGCATGATTACGTTGAACGATGATTCCATTCCGAGGAGGATTTCTTCAAACCGACATTCGACAAAATGAGGCGCCCGTCACAATCTCGGTGCGTGATCGAAGCGCTTTATCCACTGTTTCGCCCTCTTTTGTTCCGACTGGACCCGGAAACCGCGCACCATGTCAGCATGATTGCGCTCAAAATCTCTGAGAAATGCGGCGTGCTCGGGCTGCTTTCACCTGAAGAGGCACTGGTTTCGCCGGTCGAGGTGATGGGTTTGAAATTCCCGAACCGGGTGGGCCTCGCCGCGGGACTTGACAAGGAGGGTGACACGATCGACGCGCTGGGCCGTTTGGGATTTGGGTGCGTGGAAATCGGCACCATCACCCCGAGAGCACAGCCGGGAAACCCAAAACCACGCTTGTTCCGCCTGATTCCGCACGAGGCAATCATCAACCGCATGGGCTTCAATAATCCCGGCATCGACGCGGGGGTGGAGAACGTCTCCAGGTCCCGGACTTTTCAAGGAGTCGTCGGCTTCAACATCGGGAAGAACAAGGATACACCCAACGAGAACGCGGCGGACGACTACCTTGCCTGCCTGCGAAAAGCCTACCCGGTGGCTGGCTACATCGCGGTGAATTTGTCCTCACCCAATACTCCGGGTTTGCGGGATTTGCAGAGCGCGGATGCCAGTGCAAGACTTCTCGAAACCCTCAAGAAGGAGCAGCATCGACTCGCCGCCGAGCACGGCAGGCACGTGCCACTGCTCTTCAAGGTGGCACCTGATCTCGATGATTCCCACATCCGGGATTTGTCCCGCGTGTTTCTCGATGGTGGGCTGGACGGTTTGATCGCCACCAACACGACTTTGGATCGCGCTCTGGTGGCCGGACATTGCCGCGCCAATGAGACTGGCGGATTGTCGGGGAGACCGCTTTTCGAAAAGAGCAACGAGGTGCTGGGAGCGTTTTCCAGCCACCTTGGCGGCAGCGTTCCGATCATCGGCGTGGGTGGGATTTCCTCGCTCGAAGATGCCCGCGAGAAAATCCGCTGCGGCGCGGTCCTGGTTCAGATCTATACTTCGTTCATCTATCAGGGGCCGCGGCTTGTTCGCGAAATCGCACGCGGTTTGGCATGAGGTTTTGTTGGTAGGATTGAAGGTTGAAATGAAAAAACGAGGCGGCAATGTTTCCACCGTGCATGGCCCGACTTTCCTAACAGAATCGTCAGTCGGTTTTGCGGAATTCTGGCTGGCGGGTTCTTCCGGTCAAACACAGGATCATGCTGGCTATCAGACATGCCTGATGAAATTATCCTTCGGGACAACTTGACCAATGGTAAAGATTTTGCTGCATAACCGCATAACCGCTACTTGCACACAACCCAACTCCCTACCTGAAGCAGACTGATGTATCCTCCTCCTGGGTCCCCTCGTCATGCCTTGGGATAGAAACGTATTGATTGCATCTCTGCCAGTATCAAATAGTCCATGTCCCAGTTCTGTTCCATCGATCATCCTGCTTACCCCCGATCCTGGAATTCATCCCGGCGCAGCCCGGCAAGGCCGGATAAAAACACGAAGCTCAATCCCATGAACCACCGAACCCGCATCCTTCTTGCCGCCGCGTTGGTCATGTTTTGCAATTCTGCAGTGGCTCTGGTTTCACAAACCATCACCTTCCCGGCCATCCCGAACAAGGCAACTACGGATGCGCCGTTTGCGCTTGCCGCTACCTCTGACAGCGGGCTGGCAGTGAGCTATCAGGTCGTCAGCAGCGGCGGGATTGCCACGGTTTCGGGCAGTACGGCGACTCTTGCCGGAACTGCGGGAAGCGTGACCGTCAAGGCGACCCAGACGGGGAATGGCACCTACTCGGCGGCGACACCAGTCTACCAGACTTTTGTGGTGCTGGCTTCCGGGTCGAAGTTTGTTAAAATAGCCCGCGGGGGGCAAGCCAGCCACCTGGTTGGCATCCGGTCGGACGGCACGCTCTGGGCTTGGGGCTACAATGGCTACGGCCAACTTGGTGACGGCAGTACGACCCAGCGCAATAGCCCGGTACAGGCGGGAACAGCCACCAACTGGCAGTCCGTCGCGGCGGGACAGTATCACACCGTGGCAGTGAAGAGCGATGGCACGCTTTGGGCTTGGGGCTACAACGTCTACGGCCAACTTGGTGACGGCACCACAACGGATCGCAGCAGCCCGGTGCAGGTGGGCACGGCCACCAACTGGCAGTCCGTCGCGGCGGGACAGTATCACACCGTGGCAGTAAAGAGCGACGGCACGCTGTGGGCCTGGGGCTACAACGGCAACGGCCAACTCGGCAACGGCACCTTGACAAGCCGCACTAGTCCAGGGCAGGTGGGCACGGCCACCAACTGGCAGTCCTTCTCGGCAGGATCGAATCACACCGTGGCGGTGAAGAGCGACGGCACGCTCTGGGCTTGGGGCTACAACCTCTATGGCCAGCTCGGCGACGGCAGCACGACAGATCGCAGCAGCCCGGTCAAGGTGGGCACGGCCACCAATTGGCAGTCCGTCGCGGCGGGACAGTATCACACCGTGGCGGTGAAGAGCGACGGCACGCTGTGGGCCTGGGGCTACAACGGCAGCGGCCAGCTCGGCAACGGCACCGTGACAAGTCGCACTAGTCCAGGGCAGGTGGGCACGTCCACCAATTGGCAGTCCGTCGCGGTGGGGCAGTCACACACCGTAGCGGTGAAGAGCGACGGCACGCTCTGGGTCTGGGGCTACAATGGCAACGGCCAGCTCGGCGATGGCACCTTCATCCAGCGCATCAGCCCATTTCAGGTGGGCACGGCCACCAGCTGGCAGTCCGTCGCGGCGGGACAGTCTCACACCGTGGCGGTGAAGAGCGATGGAGCGGTGTGGGTGTGGGGCGCTGGCGATAGCGGGCAGCTTGTCTCGGTGAGCCGACCTGTGTCACTCGATGCCGCTCTTGGAGGCGCCAACATCTTGTCGGCTGCTGCAGGCGGCTACCATTCTGTGGCAATAAAGAGCGACGGTACGCTCTGGGGCTGGGGGTCCAACGGCTCTGGCCAGCTCGGCGATGGCAGCTCTGCGAATCGCAGCAGCCCGATAAAGGTGGGCACGGCCACCAACTGGCAGTCCGTCGCGGCGGGAGGTTTACACACCGTTGCGGTGAAGAGTGACGGCACGCTCTGGAACTGGGGCTACAACGGCAACGGCCAACTTGGTGACGGCACCACGACGGATCGCAGCAGCCCAGTGCAGGTGGGAACAGCCACCAACTGGCAGTCCGTCGCGGTGGGACTGTATTATACCGTGGCTTTGAAGAGCGATGGCACGCTCTGGGCTTGGGGCCATAACGTCTACGGTCAACTTGGTGACGGCACCACTACGGATCGCACCGGTCCGGTGCAGGTTGGGACGGCCACCAACTGGCAGTCCGTCGCGGCGGGACAGTATCACACCCTGGCGGTGAAGAGCGACGGTACACTCTGGGCTTGGGGCTCCAACGGCAGCGGCCAGCTTGGCGACGGCAGCTCTACGAATCGCAGCAGCCCGGTGCAGGTGGGAACCGCCACCAATTGGCAGTCCGTCGCGGCGGGGCAGGCACACACCGTGGCGGTGAAGATCGACGGTACGCTGTGGGCTTGGGGCTACAACTTCAGCGGCCAGCTTGGCGACGGCACTACGACGAATCGCAGCAGCCCGGTGCAGGTGGGCACGGCCACCAACTGGCAATCCGTCGCGGCGGGACAGTATCACACCATAGCGGTAAAGATCGACGGCACACTCTGGGCTTGGGGCTCCAACTTCTACGGTCAGCTCGGCGACGGCACCTTCACCCAGCTCACTAGCCCGGTGCAAGTGGGCACGGCCCGAGGCTGGACTGTGGGGCTGCGCGGATCGAGTGCTTACCACACCATGGCCATCCGGGGTGGCCGCCTGTGGGCCTTTGGCACGAACACTTACGGGCAGGTTCCCGGCGGCGACGTTGGCCGCTCCGCTCCTCGCCTTTCGGTGCCCGCCCGTGGCGCGCAGAGCGTGACCATTCCCTCCTTCACGGCTACGGTGGGAGTCCCGATCAACCTTGCGGCCACGGCCACGAGTGGTCTGCCCGTGAGCTACGCGGTGAGCGGCCCTGCAACGCTCAGCGGCAGCACCCTCACCGTTACCGGCCCCGGGCAGGTGATCCTCGACGCATGGCAGGCGGGAGACGACAGCGCGTGGCAGTATTCTACTCTGGCGGGCATTGTTGTCTCGCCAGACATTCAGGTAGAGCAACCGGTCGGAACAGTGCTTGCCGACGGTGCCAGCAGCGCGGTTTTTGGCAATGTGCCTTTTGGCGGCAGCGCCGCCAAGACGTTCAAGATCACCAACACCGGCCACGTGGCGCTGACCAGCCTGGCAGTGAGCGTGGACGGTGCTAATTCGGGAGATTTCAGTTTGAACACCTCCGGTTTGGCCAGCACGCTGGACTCCGGGACGAGTACGAGTTTCAGCGTGACGTTCACGCCTGCGGCGTATGGAGCCAGAAATGCGGGACTGCACATTGCCAGCAACCTCACGGGCACTCTAAATCCCTTCGATATCGCCTTGAGCGGGGCTGGATCGCAGCAGGCGATCTCGTTCCCGGCCATCGGGAACAAGGCGACGACGGACGGGCCGTTTGCGCTTGCCGCTACCTCCGACAGCGGGCTGGCGGTGAGCTATCAGGTCGTCAGTGGTGGCGGAGTGGCCACGGTCTCGGGCAGCACTGTGACGCTGACGGGAACCGCAGGCAGCGTGACCATCATAGCGACCCAGGCGGGGAACGGGAGTTTTGCGGCGGCAACGCCAGTTTACCAGACGTTCGTGGTGTTTGCCGGATCGAAGTTTGTTAAGATCGCCCGCGGGGGGCAAGCCAGTCACGTAGTCGGCATCCGGGCGGACGGTACGCTCTGGGCTTGGGGCTACAATGGCTACGGCCAGCTCGGCGACGGCAGTACGACCCAGCGCTATAGCCCGGTACAAGTGGGCACGTCCACCAACTGGCAGTCCGTAGCGGTGGGAGAGTCCCACACCGTGGCGTTGAAGAGCGACGGCACGCTCTGGACCTGGGGCTACAACCTTTATGGCCAGCTAGGTGACGGCAGTACTGCCCAGCGCAATAGCCCGGTGCAAGTTGGCACGTCCACCAACTGGCAGTCCGTCGCGGCGGGACAGTCTCACACCGTGGCGGTAAAGGCCGACGGCACGGTGTGGGCCTGGGGCTACAACCTCTATGGCCAGCTGGGAGACGGCAGCACGACGAATCGCAGCAGCCCGGTGCAGGTGGGCACGGCCACCAACTGGCAGTCCGTCGCTGCGGGGCAGTCACACAGCGTGGCGTTGAAGAGCGACGGTACGCTGTGGGTCTGGGGATCCAACGGCAACGGCGAGCTCGGTGACGGCACCTTCATCCAGCGCAGCAGCCCGGTGCAGGTGGGCACGTACACCAACTGGCAGTCCGTCGCGGTGGGAGGCAAACACACCGTGGCGCTGAAGACCGATGGAGCGGTGTGGGTGTGGGGCGGGGGCGTTAGCGGGCAGCTTGCGCCGGTGAGCCG
>CANBTO010000155.1 GCA_947372405.1 Verrucomicrobiaceae bacterium | reverse complement strand
AAAAGGGCGGAACGGTGAAACCGATCCGCGATGCCTGGGGAATGCTCGCCGCGCTGCTACGGGTCCGCAACCGCCCGTGGTGAGGATCCGCCCCGCTTCAGTCGAGCGGCCTTGATTCCGCTACCGCACGCCATACACTGGCGGACATGTTCACGAAGCGCCACGGCCCGCCCGGATCTTCTCCGGCCACACTTGTCCCACATCTGGTCGATGGCAAAACCAGCAAACCCAGAATCCGCATCATCGAGTATGACAAGGACCACCACTCCGAGCGCGAAATCGCCAACGCCCGTGAACTGAGCGAACCGTTCGACGTCAGGAAAGTCACCTGGATCAACATCGACGGCCTTGGCGACGTCGAGGCGCTGACACTGCTCGGCGAGCGATACAAGATTCATCCCCTCGCCCTGGAAGACGTGCTCAACACCGGCCAGCGGCCGAAAGTGGAATCCACCGACCACTATATCTTCATCATCGCACAAATGGTCTATGAGGACCACAGCCGCGCGATGTGTGGCGAGCAGGTGAGCGTCTTCCTCGGGAAAAACTTCCTCATCACCGTGCAGGAGGAGGGCGTATTCGACGTCTTCGACCCGGTCCGCGAGCGCATCCGTTCAGGGCGCGGTTTCATCCGCAAATCCAAAGCGGACTACCTCGCCTACGCCCTGCTCGACACCATCATCGACCACTACTACCCGGTCCTCGACTCCCTCGGCGAGGACATCGAGGAACTTGAAACCGACCTCTTGAAAAACCCCACCCGCGAGATGGTGCTCACCCTGCACGAATACAAGCGCAGCCTCACCCAGATGCGGCGCTTCGTCTGGCCGTTGCGCGACGTGGTCAACGGCCTGCTTCACGACGACTCCGGCTTCATCACCCAGCCCACCCGGGTGTTCCTGCGCGACTGCTATGACCACACCGTGCAGTTGATGGACCTTGTGGAAACCTACAAGGAACTCACCACAAGCCTGATGGAACTCTATCATTCCAGCGTCGGGCTGCGCACCAACGAGGTCATGCGCGTGCTCACCGTGATCACCTCCATCTTCATCCCGCTGACATTCCTCGTCGGAGTGTATGGCATGAACTTCGCAGCGGAATCCCCCACCGGCGAGAAGTTTCCGCTCAACATGCCCGAGCTCCATCACCCTTATGGATATGTCTGCCTGTTAGCCGTCATGTTCATCATCGCCGTGGGCCAGCTCGCGCTGTTCCGCAGGATGAAGTGGTTGTGAGCGGTTCCGCCATGATTCGAAAAGGGCTGTTGTTTCTTCTATCAAATCTCAAGAGACACACCCGGAAATGCCAGCGGACGCGGATGAAGATACCAGCCAGCACCTCGGCCCATCCGCCCGGACCACCATCACTTCGCACCCAGCCGCTTCATGAGTTGGGCATGATGCAGGTTCGCGGGCTGGATTTCCGCGGGAGGAACCGCTTCGAACCAGCGGCCGGTGATTTCCGTCACAGACTTCTCCTTGGTCTGCACGGCGACGTAATTCATCGACGGCGGGCCGAAGACCTCGGCAAGCTTCTGCGCATGTCTGGCGCGGATGTTCCAGAAAGTGCCACGAGCTCCGGACTGCCGGCCGAGGTTGCTGCCGCCGCCGCATTTCCACATGCGCGTCCCCTCGCCGATGTCGAGATCCGTGAAGACGTTTTCGTAAGGCGCGCGCTTGTGGTGGTCGAAACAAAGGTCCGTGCCGGAGCCGACGGAGAAGACATTTCCAGCGCCCCGTTCCACGGAGAGATCGTGGACGAATCGTTGGCGGATGGTGAAACGGGTGCAGAGGTTGTCGTGACCTGATAGAGTGAGTCCGTGGTGGCCGAAGACCCCGCCGCTTTCCTTCACCCCGTCCGTGCGGCAGACGATGCCCTCCAGGGTGCAGAATCGACCGCCGGCTAAGATTCCGCTGTCGGAGTTCGTGATGACGAGGTTGCGCGCCCAGCAATGCGCCACGCCGCTGAAGGCCACGGCATTGAAACCGAGCTCGCTGAAATGGCCCTGATACGGCCGCGCGGGAAACTCGAAGCCGATGTCCTCGATGCCGCTGCCGGTGACGGCAGGAGCGTAGGTGTAAACTTCCGGCGTCCATTCGGGCCGGACGTCGATGCGCAATGGGCGCTCCGTTTCCAACACGCCGTTGCCAACAGCCTTCAGCCGCGTGACGAAGTTGGTGCGGTGGGTGCCGGGCTTGATCGAGGAGAGATTGCCTGGATCGCCGGAATAGAGGAATTCCAACAGCGAGCGGTTTTCATCATCCTTCACGCGGATTTCGATCCAATCGCCGGGTTTGAGCGCCGCGGTGTTTCCATCCACGTGGATGAGGTGGCTGCCGCGACTGGCACTAGCGGTGATGCTCCCGATGCGCTTGCCGTCACCAGCACCCGTGAACCAGACGATGCCGCCGGACCATGAGTAATTGGAGGTTTTCCGGCCACCGGTGTTCTGTCCCCAATTGGGTTTGATGTCATTGAGCGGCACCGGACAGACGAAAACCGTTTTCCCGGGACCCGCACCGCGAAGGACGATTCCCGGTTTGTTGATTTCAAGGATTTTGGAAATCCGGTAACGCCCCGCAGGAACGGCGATGGCACCGCGTCCGGTCTTCGCGATGGCTGTTAAGAAAGCCTCGGAATCATCCGTGACGCCGTCGCCCTTCGCACCGAAGTCGCGAACGCTGGCCGCGACGGGGACTTTGGGGATCGGTTTCTCGCCGCAGGCGTAGCCGGCATACGAGACATCCGGCAGGCGGCCTGCGGGATCCCATTTTTCGCCGTCCTTGCCCCACAGCGCGGAGTATTCAACGCCACGGGATGTTAGAGAGAGCAATCCACAGAATGCCGCGAGCAATAGCGTCCGATTCGTCACCCCCATGGAACGTCCGGCAGCAACGGTTCTTTCAACGGCACGGGATCATCTTCCGTGTTTGGATTCCAATTCATGGACGTTCAAATCAAAGTGATCCCCTGATGACACGAGACACTCACAACAGGCTGTGATCATGGCTATTGCGACGCCTTCCGGTATTCGCTCGGCGAGTGGCCGTAGCGTGCGCGGAAAACCCGGGCGAAATACTGGCTGGACTGGAAACCGCAGCGGAATGCGATCCCGGTGATGTTCAGGCCCGGGTTTTCCGTTAGAAGTCCGGCGGCGGTTTGCAGGCGGAGGTTGGTCAGAAACTCCACGGGAGGAACATTCACCAGTTTCCGGCAGCAGGCGGCGAAATGCGTGCGTGCCAGCCCGCAGGCCGCGGCCATCGAGTCCAGCGTCCACGGTTCATCGATACGGCGGTGCAGGTTTTCGAGGAACAACCGCACCGTGCGCTCGCTGCTGGGCAGGGAATCGTCGAGATGCGGGTTGCGTGATTCTAACAGTTCCGCCAGCAGGATGACGAGTTCGTTGATGAGGATCTTCAGCCTGGCGTGATTGGCGTCGCCGCCGCCATGCGCCACGGTTTCATCGAGTCGCTCGAAGCACGTTCCGATCATGCGGTCCGCCCGCCAGACCGGTTGCTCGTTGCGGCGGAGCATGTCGGTAAGACGCTTGAGGCCGTTGCTCGAATAGAGCAGCCACTTCGGCCAGATCCAAGGTTGGTTCGGGCGGCGCATGCCGACATCGAGGATGATCCACGAATAGTGGCTGGCGGGCACGTTGGGATTTCCCACCCGGTGGCGCTGCCAAGGCCGAGTGATGGTTAGATTTCCCGGCTCCACCACAAGCTGTTTGTCACCCACGCCGAGCGGCAGCCTGCCGGCGGAGACGTAGCCGATCTCGATGCCTTCGTTGCAATGCCAGTCCAGCCCCCAGTTCTGCGCGGATGGCGCGTTCCAGTATCCGGCCATGCAGAGTTCCTTCAGGTCGTGTCTGGGCAGGCGCGCGCCGGGGTAGCTGCCGCGCCCGAGCGCTTCCAGTCGCAGTGCCCCGCTTTCAGCCGCCTGCTTGAGCGGCTCGCAGGTATCGGCGTGAAAAAGTTCGCGCGCGGTGCGGAAGGTGGTGCGTTGTTTCATGAATGCCTGGATGTGTAATATTTACCACTGGACGACTTTGCAAGTTTCATATCCTTTCCAATGCTAGCCTGCAAACTCTCATGAACCCGCGCCGTCTTCGATTCATCAGGATCGCCACATTCGCCGGCCTGCTGGCGGTTCCAGTTGGCGCGGAGGAAGCCAAATCCCGCGTGCTGATCCTCAGCGGGGCGAACAACCACGATTGGAAAAGCACTACTCCCGCAATCCGTGCCGCGCTGGAAGAAAGCGGACGCTTCGCCGTGGATGTGGAGGAAAACGTGTTTGGCATGACGCCCACCTCCTTCGCGCCTTATGCGGTGGTTTTGAGCAATTTCAACACTTACGGCAATAACGCGCCGAAGGGCGAATGGAGCGCGGAGACGAAGAAGGCTTTTCTCGATCACATCGCGAAAGGCAAGGGACTGGTGATCGTGCACGCAGGCAGCTCGGTGTTTTACGATTGGCCTGAATTCCAAAACCTTGCCTGCGGCACCTGGAAAGACGGGACGAATCATGGGGCGATCCATGTCGATCAGGTGACTTTCACCGGTGAAGAGTCACCCATCACGAAAGGGCTCGCGCCGTTCTGGATCCGCGATGAGTTCTGGCAGAAAACCGCGGTCGCTCCGGGCGCGAAGGCGCTGGCTTCGGTGACGCCGGACCCCGCGTTCAAGGGCAGTGGAAAGCTGGAAAACATCATCTTCACTACCGAATCCGGCGGCGGACGAGGATTCGCGATTTTTCTCGGCCACGATGCTACCGCCATGAAAAATCCCGCCTGGCGCACCTTGCTCCAGCGCGGCACCGAGTGGGCCGCCACAGGAGAAGTCTCCATCCCGCCCGCCAAGAACTGGCCCACGATGAAGGAAGACGCGTTGCAGCCCGGTTTTGCCTGGATGCGGACCGATACCAGCCTTGCGCTGAACAATGGTGGCAAGGCCGTCTGGTGTCTGGTCTTCGACCCGGCCCGGCCCAAATCCTACTTCCATCCGATCTCGACGGTGGATGGCGAGGTTCTATCCGCTTTCGAACCTTCCGATCATCCGTGGCATCATGGTTTGTGGTGGTCATGGAAACTGATCAACGGACTGAACTACTGGGAGGAAGATCCGAAAACCCACGCCAGCGAAGGCATCACCGAACTAACAGAAACCAAGGTCGATCCGCGCGGCGATTTCGGCGCAAGCGCCGAGTTGCGCTTCAGCTACCACCCGCCAGGACAACCCGCGGTCATGACGGAACTGCGCAAGCTCGCCATCACGCCGCCGGATGCCGAAGGCCGGTATCGGATCGACTGGACCAGCGAGTTCACCGCAGGAAACGCACCCGTCAACCTCGGGCGCACTCCGCTGCCGAACGAGGAGAACGGCAAGCCCTATGGCGGTTATGCGGGCTTGTCGCTGAGGCTGCCCGTGAAACCTAACGGATGGACCGTCCGGACGAGCGAAGGAAAAAACAGCGCACCCGCAAGCCATGGGCAAAGCGCGCGATGGCTCGATTATTCCAGCCCCGAAGGCGGTGTCAGCATCTGTGACCATCCCGACAACCTGCGCCATCCGTCTCCATGGTACGTGCATGACAGCCCGCCGATGAGCTACTTCAGTCCGGCCGTGTTGTTCAACGAGCCGCTGGTTCTCGCAGCCGGAAAATCGCTGACACTGCGCTACCGCATCCTGATCCATTCCAAAGCGATGTCCGTGGAGGAAATAGAATCGGACTGCCACGCTTTCTCAACTCCGGCAAAACCCTGAACCACACCAACCCATGAAAATCGGCTGCTTCGCCCTCATCCAACCGTTCTCGCCCATGCGGCGGCAATTCGAACTCATCCGCGAGCTCGGCTTCGACTACGCGGACCTAACAGACAATCACGACGGCGCCACACTCGGCACCGAATACGGATTCTCCGCCTCGTTCAGCCTGGACTCCCATCCTGCGACGATCCTCGACATGGTCAACGAGTTCAACCTCAAGCTCACCAGCGTTTGCGCCCACGCGAACTTGTTAGACCCGACCTCGCCGGACCGCTACGGCACGGCGGAGATCATCAAGGCCATCAAGCTTGCGCATTTTCTCGGCGTGAAGCAGGTCATCACCACCGAGGGTGATCCGAAGACGGACTTCGGCCATCATCTCAGCGACGAGCAACGCCTTTTCAGCATCCGCGAGAAGCTCCATGAACCCATCCGCTGGGCGGAAACCTTCGGCATCGAGTTGTTGTTAGAGCCACACGGCATTCTCACCGACACCGTGGAAGGCATGTCCCGCATCCTCGACGCGCTCGGCCATGAAAACACCGTCGGCATCAACCTGGACACCGGCAACTCATGGCTCGGCGGCGGAGATCCGCTGCAGTTTGTGAAAACCTTCGGCCTGCGCATCAAGCACGTGCACTGGAAAGACATGCCCGCCGAAATGCTGCCGCTGCGCGGAAAGCAGTTCGGCTGCGGCATGGGCTTGATTCCGCTGGGTGCCGGCGTCGTCGGCATCGAACCCATCGTCAAGGAACTGCTCGCAGCCGGTTTTGACGGACCCACCACTCTGGAAATCGCCGGCGAGGAAGCCGTCAAGGTTTCCGCGGAACGTCTCCGCAAATGGTCCGGCTCCTGAATCCCAACACACAATCCCATGAACACCACCCGCCGCCACTTTCTAACCGGAACCACCGCCGCGCTCGCCGCGCCGCTCGTCATGCCCGCCTCCCGTTTGTTCGGCGCGGACGCTCCCGGCCGCACCATCCGCCTCGGCCACATCGGCGTGGGCGGTCAGGGAACGGGCCTGCTGCAGAATTATCTCTCCGTGAAAGGCGCCACGTCGGTCGCCATCGCCGATCCGTTCCGCCAACGGCGTGAGGCCGCCGCCGGGCGGGTGAAGGCCGCGCAGGGCCATGATCCGAAACTTTACAACGACTTCCGCGAACTGCTGGCGGATCCGTCCATCGACGCCGTGGTCATCGCCACGCCGGACCACTGGCACGTGCCTGTCGGGCTGGCCGCCGTGCGTGCGGGTAAGGACGTTTACATCGAAAAACCGTTAGGTCACACGCTCGCCCAGAACAAGGCGATGCTCGACGCCTGCGTCAAACACGACCGCATTTTCCAATACGGCACCCAGCAACGCAGCCAGGAAATCCTCAGGCGCGGCATCGAGCTGGTGCTCAACGGCACCATTGGTGACATCGAGCGTATCGACATCTGGGCCCCCGCAGGCAAAGGCGGTGGATCGCTCGACGAGATCCCCATTCCGGACGGACTCGACTACGACCTCTACATCGGCCCCGCACCGATGAAACCCTGCACCAAGGACCGCATCACCAGCGCTGGTTCCTGGTATTGCGCGGATTATGCGCTCGGTTTCATCGCCGGTTGGGGAGCGCACCCGCTGGACATTTCCATCTGGGGACTCGATTACGACCAGAAGGGGCCGTTCAAGGTTCGCGGCACCGGCACCGTCGCCACGCCGGACGCGCTCTTCAACGCCCTCACTTCCTGGGACGTGCACATGGAGTTCGCCGGTGGCATCAAGACGCACTTCATGAGCGACGACATCGCCAAGCCGGTTGTGGAAACCTATCGCAAGAACTGGGAAGGCGACGGCACCACCTTCTTCGGTCCGAAAGGCTGGGTGAGCCTCAGCCGCGGCGGCGTGGCGGCCAGCAATCCCGACTGGTTCCGTGAAAAGCAGGCGGACGGAGCGAAGCTCGTGCTCTATCAGAACAATTACTACCAAGCCTTCGTGGACTCCGTGCGCAACCATGCCCCGTCCGTCGGTCCGATCCAGGACGCCGTGCGCTCGGACGCCCTCAGCCATCTCTCGGTGCTGGCCATCCAGTCCGGCGGCGAGGTGGTCTGGGATCCCAAGGCCTACCGCATCGTTTCTCCGGAACCGCTCAACGAACGGATGAGCCAACAGGCGCGCGAGGGTTTCGGAATCTAACAAAATTCCACCGCGTCAGGAGATGCAAGTTTCGCTCAAGCCAGGCGTATCGAAGCCGATGCACCTTCCCGCCAAACAGCTCCTGCTGGTTTTCGCCTTGTGTCTGAACGCTTCCGCCGAATGGCTGCCGCTCTGGCCGGGCGAGGCTCCGGGTGGCGCAAGGCCCGCCGCGGTGAGCGAACACGAAAAGGAAGGCGGACGCCTGACCGATACGGCAGTGCCACAATACGAAGTCTATCAACCGGACGCCGCGCGCCGGACGGGAGCCGCAGTGGTGATCTTTCCGGGTGGCGGCTATACGATCCTGGCGATGGGCCACGAGGGCCGGGACTATGCGAAATGGCTTGCCTACCACGGCATTGTGGCGGTGGTGGTGAAATACCGGGTCAGCGGCAACGATGCCGCGGGATTCCGTTTTCCGGTGCCATTGCTCGATGCGCGCAGGGCGATTCGCGTGACGCGGGCGCGGGCCGGCGAGTGGGGTGTGGACCCCGGCAAAGTGGGCGTGATGGGATCCTCCGCCGGCGGTCATCTGGCATCGCTGTGCGCCACCCTGTGGTCGGAAAAATTTTCCGAAGAGGGCAAGGATGCGATCGACGGCCAGAACTGTCGGCCGGACTTTGCCATACTCCTCTACCCCGTGATCGCGATGGGAGAGCCATGGTCCCACAGTGGTTCGCAGCGCCGCCTGTTGGGAGAATCACCGGACGCGTCACTCGTCGCGCGGGTATCCACTGAAAAGCGGGTGAACAAGGAAACGCCGCCATGTTTCCTGGTCCATGCGGCGGACGACGGAACCGTGCCTGTGCGCAACTCGCTGGAATTCACCGCACGTTGCGCGGAAAATCACGTGCCTGTGGTCTGCCATGTGTTCGCCGTGGGTGGCCATGGATTCGGACTCAAAGGCAAGGGCGATTCCGCGAAGTTGCCGGATCTGTTGGAAACGTGGCTCACCCAGCGCCAGCTCGGCAAAAGCGATTAGGTCACGGCCAACACGTGCCTTGCTTTGCAGTCATTCGTCATTCGGATGGATTGGCATGGTGTTTACATTCCGCAGGCAGATCACCGGACGTGAGGAAAATCCCGGATTCACTTGATGTGGCTGGTTGACAACGGTGGGGCGGCTTGACCAATCTGCCGAAGATGCAGCAGCGGCTATGGTCGTTGCAGTGTCTTCTAAAAACCATTTCAAAGGACTCTCCGCACAGTGTTCTCCAACGAAGATTATCTCGCAGAATTGCTCACCGAAGCTGGCATGGTCACCGCTGAAGAGGTGGCCAAGGCCCGCAGCTCGCTTTCGGGGTCTGAAACCATCATTGAGCACCTGCTAGGTCACACCCACCTGACGCAGGAAGAGGTGGCCCACACTCTCGCGGCGAACGCAGGCATGCCGTTCATCCGTCTCACGGAAGTGACTTTCGAGCCGGGCATCACCGAGGCGGTATCCGAGGAAACCGCGCTTCGTTACCGCGTGATCCCCGTGCAGGACGATGGCCTTTTGCTGACCATCGCAATCTCGGACCCGCTCGATTTCGAAGCGCTGGACTCGCTGCCGCATATTCTCGGTCGTGAGCTGAACCTCGTCTGCGCGACGCGGCAGGACATTCAGGAGCACCTCAGGCAGTTTTATCGTGCGAACGAGCAAAC
>CANBTO010000154.1 GCA_947372405.1 Verrucomicrobiaceae bacterium | reverse complement strand
GGGCAGGTGGCTTGCAAGGACATGGTGTCTCAGGAGCCGTGAAATGGCAAGCCAAGCGGTGGCCAAGCGGTGGCTGGCTGGCAACGAGCCTGCGAGTTCCAGTCAAGACGGGCTGAAAGAGCCTGCCAGCGTCAAGGGTATCCGGGGCGTCCTTGGTCTTCATTCCCGACGAATCCGCGGAGACCGGTGCGAAGGATCAAATGAAGCCCAACCCAAACCTATCAGAAAACACTGTGAGACATGTGATCCGATTCCTGGTTGCGAGCCTCTTGCTTGCGAACATTTCCGTCCACGCGGCCGAAGCGCCGCCCAACATCGTGCTCATCTTCATCGATGACATGGGGTATGCGGACATCGGTCCGTTCGGAAACACCGACCTGCACACTCCCCATCTCGACAGGATGGCCGCAGAAGGCATGAAGTTCACCACTTACTACGCCACGCCGGTGTGTTCGATGTCGCGGGCATGCCTGATGACGGGATGTTACAATGCCCGCGTTTCCATCCCCGGAGTCCTGTTTCCTTCCGACACGATCGGGCTGAACCCGGACGAGATCACGCTCGCGGAAATCGTGAAACAAAAAGGCTATGCGACCGCCGCGATCGGCAAGTGGCACCTCGGTCATCAGCCGGAGTTTCTGCCTACGCGCCAGGGCTTCGACTATTATTTCGGGCTTCCCTACAGCAATGACATGGGAGGCAAGGTCCCTTTGCCGTTGATGCGCAACGAAACCACCATCGAAACCAAACCCGACCAGTCACAGCTTACGCGCCGCTACACGGAGGAGGCTGTGAAGTTCATCCGAGAGCACAAGGACGGACCTTTCTTCGTCTATCTCCCGCATACCATGATCCACTTTCCGCTGGCCGCCTCGGAGGCGTTCAAAGGCAGGAGCAAAGAGGGCCTCATCGGCGACGCCATCGAGGAGATCGACTGGTCGGTTGGCGAGATTCTAACCACATTGAAGGAACTCAAGCTTGACGAAAAAACCCTGGTGATCTTCACCTCCGACAACGGCCCCGCCAAACGCGCGGCGCCGCCGTTCCGGGGCAACAAGGGGAGCTCTTTCGAAGGCGGCGTGCGCGAGCCCTGCATCATCCGCTGGCCGGGAAAAATTCCCGCCGGGACCAGTTGCGGCGAGATCGTCGGCAACATCGACATGCTGCCAACCTTCGCTAAACTCGTCGGTGTCGAGCCACCGCACGACCGGGTGATCGATGGCCGTGATTTCACACCGCTGATGTTCGATCCCAAATCGGGCCCGGTGCGCGACACCCACTTGTATTTCGGCTTCTATTACGACGGCCCGTCGAAGCTCGCCGCGATCCGCCAGGGTGACTGGAAACTTTTCCTCCATGTGCCGGGTGACAAGCCGGGAAGCAAGGATGACAAGGAGGACAAGAATCCTCCAGCGCTTTACAATCTCGCGAGCGATCCCGGTGAATCGAAGGATGTCGTGTCCGAGCATCCCGAAATTGTGAGCCGCCTGCTGGATGAAGCTCATAAGCGCGAGGCTGAGATCCATGAGCACCAGCGTCCCGCCGGAAGAGCATCCACGCCAGGACAATGACACAGTCAATACGGTGACGGAATTGAAGCGGTTCCCGGATGAGAACAAGGCTGCCGGAGAGCGCTGATTTCCGCAGGTGTGCAAGGACTGCGGCATTTGGCAGGCGCAGTGACTGCCACAAACGCGTGACATCTTCGTTTTCCAAGAGGTTTCACGGTGATCGCAAGAAACCAACACGATCCCCGTAATCTCCCACCGATGAAACCCGCTTTCTTGTTTTTCCCGGTCATTCTCGGCCTTGCCTCCCCGGCGCACGCCTTGGTCGGCCTGCCGCATTTTTTCAGCGACCACATGGTTCTCCAGCGCGACAAGCCAGCGGCCATCTGGGGCTCGGCAAGCGCCGGGGCTACAGTGACAGTGACGTTCAAGGGCAAGTCCGTGGAGACCAAGGCCGATGCCAAAGGCGCGTGGAAAACCCGCATCGGTCCGTTTGCCGCCAGCTCCGAGGGGCAGGCTCTGACGATTACGGATGGCTCGGATACGAAAAATCTAGGGGATGTGCTTGTCGGCGAGGTGTGGTTCGCGTCGGGTCAGTCGAACATGCAGTTCGGCTTGGCACAGGCTGAAACAGCCAAGGAAACAATCGCCGCCGCCGATCAACCCGGCATCCGCTTTTTCATGACCCAGCTCACCACCGCCACTTCCCCCAACTCCGATGTCATGGGTGAGTGGCAGGTTTCCAGCCCGCAGACAGCACCGCCTTTCTCCGCGGTGGCCTATTATTTCGCCTTGAAGCTGAATGGCGATCTGGGCGTGCCGGTAGGCGTGATCCAGTCTTCCTGGGGTGGCAAGCCGGTAGAGACCTTCACCAGCCGCGAGGCGCTTGCCAGTATTCCGGAGGGCAGGTCCCAGTTGGAATCCTTCGACAAGGCCCTGGCAGACTACGATCCCGAAAAGGTAAAGCTCCGCCATGCCGAGGCGATGCAGCAATGGCAGAAACAAAAGGAGGAATGGGACGCCAAGCCCAAGGAGACACGCGGAAAAGCCCCGCGCGAACCACGTCTTCCCGAGAACCCAGCCACCGTTGCCGGCAATCCGGCCACCATTTACAACGCGATGATCGCCCCTTTCATCGGCTATCCCTTGCGCGGCGCGATCTGGTATCAAGGTGAATCCAACGCGAAGAGCCTGCAAGGATCACTCGATTACGGGAAACTTTTTCCGCTGATGATCCGGGACTGGCGCGGCCGCTGGGGTGATGATTTCCGCTTCCTGTGGGTGCAGATCGCCAATTTCCACAAGCCGGTCGAGGAACCCGGAACCAACGACCCTTGGGCGGTTCTGCAGGACCAGCAGCGCCGCTCGCTTGCCGTCTCAAAAACCGGAATGGCGGTGATCAACGACATCGGCACCGAGAACAACATCCATCCGCCTGACAAAAAGGACGTTGGCGAGCGCCTTGCCCGCTGGGCTCTGGCCGATGAATATGGCAAGGACGTCGTGAAATGCGGCCCTCTATTCAAGGATTTCAAGATCGAGGGTCCTAAAGTGACCGTGCGTTTCGACCACCTTGGTAATGGCCTGAAGAGCGACGACGACGGGCCGCTGAAACGGTTTGAAATCCGTGGCGAGGACGGCAAATGGCTGTGGGCGGATGCGAAAATCGATGGCAGCTCCGTAGTTGTTTCCTCGAGGGACGTGGCCAAACCGGTCGCCGTGCGCTATGCATGGGCCGCGAATCCCGCCGGGGCCAATCTCGTGAATTCGGAAGGTCTGCCCGCTTCGATTTTCACGACGGAGTAAGAACAGATACAACTATGGGATCATGGATCAGTTGGTAATCCGCGTCGGTAAGGACCCGGCCGAAGCACGGGCTGTTCGGTACAAAAAACACTCATGAAGAAGAATAAAGTTCTGTTGGAAAAACCTGCGCCCGGTTGTTATCGCGGAAGGGGGACAACCGGTGCCTTCGCGATGGTTCTTGCCTTGGGCCTGCCATTCGTGTTGGCCGGCATGGTCCGGGCGCAGTCCGAAGGTGAGCGGTTTTCGCTCTGGCCCGATGGCGCGCCCGTCGGCGACGGAACCACCGAAAAGGTCGATGTGCCTGTCACCGTGCATCGCCCGCCGGCGGACAAGGCGAACGGGACTGCGATGGTCATCTGCCCCGGAGGCGGATACGGAATGTTGGTGAGGGATGGCGAGGGGCACTCGATCGCCCGCTGGTTGAACCAGAACGGCATCACTGGCATCGTGTTGGAATATCGCCTGCCGAAAGGTCGGCCCTATGTCCCTCTGCTGGACGCGCAGCGGGCGTTGCGAACCGTTAGAAGCCATGCTTCGGAATGGGGAATCCGTCCGGACCGTGTCGGCATCATCGGCTTTTCCGCGGGAGGCCATCTCGCCTCAACAGCCGTCACCCATTTCGATGCGGGCAACCCCAAAGCCACCGATCCGGTGGAACGCATGAGCTCGCGCCCGGATTTCGGGGTGCTGGTTTACCCGGTGGTCAGCATGGGTGAATTGACCCACGCGGGCAGCAAGACGAATCTTCTCGGTCCCGATCCGAAGCCGGAAATGGTCCGGCTGTTCTCCAACGAGTTGCAGGTGACCGCCAACACGCCGCCTGTTTTCCTGGCCCACGCCATGGATGACAAACTCGTGCCGCCCGCTAACAGCGGCCAGTTCCATGAGGCGTTGCTGCGGTGCCACGTCCCGACAAAATATCTCGAACTCCCCTCGGGCGGCCACGGATTAAACGGCTACAAAGGACCGATGTGGGATGCCTGGCAGCAGGCGTTCCTGGACTGGCTCCGCGAAGAACCATGGAAACATGCGCCTTGATGGCGGGTCCGGAGCCACCTGGTATCACGGCCCGGTGCAATTCGGGATTCTATCATCAGCAAGAAATCGTTTCATCCACACGTAACCCGCACACTTCCATGAAAACATCCCCATCCACCTTCCGTTTTTTCTCCGTTTCGCTCGCCGCGCTTGTGGCGTTTCCATTCGTCGCCGCAGGCCATGAGGACATGAGCAAGCCGGTCATCACCGCGGAAACCCGCAAGGGCGAGGATGGCAAGGACGCGCCCTACATGTTCATCGACGGCGTGAAAGTCCACGAAACGGATGTCACCAAACAGCCGCTGCCGCCGGTCGTCACTCCGGGCGAACCCGCCGGATTTTTCGCTCCTCCTTCCGACGCCACCGTTTTGTTCAACGGCAGCGAGGAGTCCTTCAAAACGAACTGGACCGACACCAAGGGCGCTCCAAGCCAGTGGCGGGTTGTGAACGGTGCGCTCGAATCCGTGAAGAGGGCCGGCTACATCCAGAGCAAGGGAAGTTTCGGTTCCTGCCAGCTTCACATCGAATGGGCCTCACCCTCGAATGTTTCCGGTGACGGTCAGGGGCGCGGTAACAGCGGGGTGTTCCTGATGGGCACCTACGAGGTTCAGGTGCTGGACAGCTATGAGAACCAGACTTACGCCGATGGCCAGGCCGGCGCGCTCTACGGACGCAGCAAGCCCTTGGCAAACGCCTGCCGCAAGCCCGGTGAGTGGCAGAGTTACGACATCATCTTCCACCGCCCGATGTTTGATGACAAAGGCAATGTCGTCCGGCGGGCCACATTCACCGTGATCCACAATGGCGTCCTGGTCCAGGATCACACCGTTCTCAGCGGTGGCACCGGTTGGAACGGACCGAATGCGGCGACGGAATACAAGGCGCATGCCGACAAGATGCCGTTTTCGTTGCAGGACCACGGCAACCCGGTGCGCTTCCGCAACATCTGGATCCGCGAGCTGAAGGACAGTCCGCTGTAAGTCCTGTCTTTTCCAAAAAGACGCAATTGGTGAGGAAGTCCGGGTTGTTTGAATGAAGATTGAAAATCATTCCTTCTTCCATGCACATTTATAAACTTTGCATATCCATTTGCGCTGCGGGAGGAATCACGATGGCGGGCGAGGTGGCCCGTGAAGCCGACGTGGTGGTCTATGGCGACGCATCCGGCGGCGTGACAGCCGCGGTGCAGGCGGCCCGCATGGGCAGGAAGTCCATTCTTGTCTCGCAATACGGCCATCTTGGCGGCATGAGCTCCAGTGGCCTTGGTTTCTCGGATATCGGCAACCCGGCAATTCTCGGAGGCCTCTCCCACGAGTTCTATCATCGGGTCTATCAGCACTATCGGAATGACGCGGCATGGGATCAAGAGCCGCGCTCCGGATTCAAGCATGCCGGTCAAGGCGCTGCCGCATTGGATGTGAAAACGGAACTGGCTTCCGTTTTCGAACCCAAGGTCGCGGAAGCGGTGTTTGATGCGATGGTCAAGGAGGCCGGAGTCGAAGTGATCAAGGGGCGTCTCGATCTCAGTCGGGGCGTTGAGAAATCCGCATCGCGCATCACTGCCATCCGCCTCGAGGGTGGTTTGACGATCAAGGGAAAGATGTTCATTGACGCTTCCTATGAAGGCGATCTGCTGCCTGCCGCTGGCGTGTCGTTCGTGATGGGGCGCGAACCCAACGCCGAATATGGAGAGACCGATAACGGCCTCACCGGGCCCAAGGGAGGTAATCAACTGCCAAAGGGGATCGATCCCTACGTGGTCAAAGGCGATCCTTCCAGCGGATTGCTGCCGGGAGTGAATCCGGACTTGGGTGGCAAGGTCGGTGATGGTGATCACCGGTTCCAGGCCTATTGCTACCGGATGGTTCTAACCGATGTTCCCGCGAACCGTGTTCCGGTCTCAAAGCCCGCGGGCTATGACCCGGTCGCGTATGAAATCCTCTTCCGCGCAATTGAAGCCGGGCAGACGGGCGGTTTTTTCAAGCTCTCCATGGTTCCGAACCGCAAGACCGACTCCAACAACACCGGTGGTATCTCCACCGACTGGATCGGAGGCAACTACGGCAAGGATTGGAATTGGGCGACACTCTGCCACGTCGAGCGCGACAAGCTCGCAGCCAGGCACCGCGACTGGCAGTTGGGCTTGGTCTGGACCCTGCAGCACCATCCGCGCGTGCCCGACGAAATCCGCAGAAGCATCGCCGGCTGGGGGCTCGCGAAAGACGAATTCGCCGATAACGGAAACTGGCCTTACAACATCTATGTGCGCGAAGCCCGGCGCATGGTTTCCGATTTCGTGATGACGGAAAACCACTGCAAACACCAACTGCCCGTCGAGGATCCGGTCGGAATGGGGGCATACACACTGGATTCCCATCACACGCAGAGAGTCGTCATCGACGGCATGGTCAGGAACGAGGGGGACATCCAAGCGCGTTTACACGGCAAGCCCTATGGAATCTCGTATCGTTCCATCGTGCCCCGCACGGGCGAATGCGAGAACCTGCTGGTGCCTTGGGCTCTTTCCGCAACCCATATCGCCTTCGGATCGATCCGCATGGAACCGGTCTTCATGGAACTGGGACAAAGCGCGGCGACCGCGGCCTGTCTCGCGATCGAGGGGAATACAAAGGTGCAGGCGGTTCCCTACAAGGATCTTAGAGCCCGGTTGCTTAAGGATGATCAGCGATTGGAATAAGCAATGGGGCCGGTCTCTCCGTAAATAACCCCGCAACTTTGTTAGTGCTTCCGTGAGGAGTTGATTTTTCCGCCGGGTTGGCGGTCAGTGGTTTCCCAGATCCACCACGAGATCGTCAAACACCGCGTCCCCGCCGGTTCTTCCGCTGCGTTCCAGACCGATGTGATCCAGTTTGCCGATCACCGCTTTTTTGAAAACCTTGTGCTCGCGGAAGGTTTTGCCGCTTCCGGACACCATGACTTCCATCCCGACATTCCCGTCCTTGTCCCGCTTCAATTCGATGCTCATTCTCTGTAAATCCGTCGTCGATGGGTTGAAGCCCATCGAGGTGTTTTGTGAGAGTTGTGTGTGATCACCGACCTTCTCGAACCTGAAACCACCGCTCTGATAACCCGGATGGTACAAGGCCCTGACATTTCCGATGGAGACCCCCACGTGATACGATCCTTCGCCTCCCGCCTCGCCACCGAGTTTGACTTCCACCCGGAAACTGTCCGGATACTCCTCCTTGCCGGTTAGATCCTTTGCCTGCAGCAACAGTCCTTGGTCGCCATCGCCTGCACGGTCTCCCTTCATCCGCAGCACCCCGTTGGAAACCAGGCCTTTCATGCCCTTGTCGGATTTGAAGTGAAATTTCCGGTATCTGTCGGATAGCTCGGGCGCCGGCTCCCGGAAAAACTCCACGAAGAAGGTTGCGGCGGGCGGATCCGCGTCCTGCTTCGTTCGCTCTCCCAACAGGCTGTTCACCGCCTGGCGCAGCAGATCCTCTTTTTCCCAGCGTCCCTTCGCCGTCAACTTCTTCTCGATCTCCGCCAACCGTATCCTGATCTCGGGTTCATTGGACTTGGGCATGTCACGAAGCCACGGCAGGACTTCTTTCCCCATCAGCAGGATCTCGCGCTCCGCCTGCTCCCGCGTGGCGAAATGCTCGGCCCCGAGGCGGCCGACCGCATTCTCCAGAAGTGCGGGCGATGTTTTGTAGCTCTCCTGAAACTTTTTGAGTTCCGCGGTGCCCGTCGGCACTCCTTCCTCTGCCAGCAGCTCCAGCCGCCAGTCGTCGGTTTCCTTTGCCGGCACGGTCGCTCCGCAGGCTAGCAAGAGCGCGACTATTCGGGGAAAAGCCGCTGTTTTAGATCCAAGGAACATGCCTGCGGCAGCATAAACGCCGTGGGGGCTGGCGCAATCTCCGATTCCCGTCCGCGTCCGGTAGGTCCCCTTGGTCTGTTAGGGGAGTCGCTCCGTCCGGGGTGGCTGACCGGATTTTTTGTGTAAGAAAAAATTCCCGGGGTCTGTAACCGGAGCGTTATGCAACATCTCCACAAACCTTTCGCCGCCATGTGCGGCCTTACCCTGTTGTTCACTCCGGCGCTCCGTGCGGCGGAACTGCCGAAACCGGATGGCAAGCCCGCCGACACTTCCAAACCCGTCAAAGTCTTCCTGATCATGGGCCAGTCCAATGCGGTTGGCATGGCCCACCTTACCGGGGCAGGCAAGGGCGTGTCTCTTGAGCAGGCTGTCAAGACCGAGAAACTTTATCCGTTTCTGGTCGATGACGCCGGCAACTGGTTGGAAAGAAAAGACGTGCGCAACGTGCAGGTCATGGTTGGCAAAGGCGGTGGCATGAACCTCCTGCACAACGAATGGCTCGGAGAAGCCCTGACAACGGGCAAAGGAAAAAGCACGTTGGGCATTGAATACGGCGCCGGTCACCAGCTTGGCAATGCTATCAGCGAGCCGGTCATGCTCCTCAAGAGTTGTATCGGCAACCGTGCCCTCGGCTGGGACCTCCTTCCTCCGGGCAGCAAGGGGTATGATTTCACAAGCAAGGACAAGTCCGGCAAGGAAGTGACCTACACCTACGCCGGTTACAAGGAATCACCGATGAAATGGGAGAAGGGAACCACGCCTCAACCCATCGGCTGGTACGCCGGCAAGCAGTGGGACGACGACATCGCCAACGCCCAGAAGGTCCTGTCCGAGCTCGGCACTTATTACCCCGGCGCGACGAAATACGAGGTTGAAGGATTCTTCTGGTGGCAGGGTGAAAAAGACTCCGGCGATGAAGGTCTTGCATCCCACTACGAGGAAAACCTTGTCAACCTGATCAAGGCGCTCCGCAAGGAATTCAAAAGCCCTAACGGGAAGTTCGTCATGGGCACTCTCGGCGAGGCCGAAAAGGGAACCGCCGGCAACGAAGGTAAAATTCTCGAAGGCATGATGGCCGTTGACGGCAAGAGCGGCAAGTATCCCGAGTTCAAGGGCAACGTAGCCACGGTCTATACTCATGACATGGCGCGCGGCGGCGCCGGCAATGGCCATTATGGACTCGACTCCCGGGTTTACATGGATGTCGGTCTTGCCATGGGCGAGGCGATGAACGATCTGCTCAAAACCAAGTAATCACAACAACAGGCGGAAGCACGAGCGGATCGAACCGCTCCAAGCGCCGCTTGTTCATTCTCCACGCCCCCGGCTTCGGTAATCACCGCGACCGGGGGTGTTTTTGTTTCGATTCATCAGGAGGCGCGGCAGTTACTGTCGCGATCTTCAAAAGCATAAC
>CANBTO010000153.1 GCA_947372405.1 Verrucomicrobiaceae bacterium | reverse complement strand
CCCCCGCCACCCGCATGAGATCCGTGAAAACCACCGGCATAAAGAGGCGCCGTGCCTCCCTTAACGTAGCGGCGGCCTGTCTTCTCTCCCTCATTCCGGGACTGGTCCAGCGTGCCAGCGCCGATACCACCATCAACACCGGCACCATTCCCAGCAACCCGAACAGCGACACATTCGTCATTCCATTCGTATGAGAAAACCATCCCATCCCCGTTCTGTATTGACCGCTCTCTGTCCGACCGCGCTGGCAGTGTTTGCCGCACTCCGTTCTTTCCTCGCGCTCGCCAGCAGTTCCCTGCTCGCGATTTCCCAAGCCCACGCCGGACAGATCTGGGACGGCAGCGGTGGCGACAACAACTGGAACACCGCTGCCAACTGGGATGGCGATGTTCTTCCCACATTCACCAATGCCATCACGTTCACCGGCAACACCCGGAACGGAGCGGTCAACAATCTCACCGCTGACACCATCATCGGCGGGATCAACCTCACCAACGACGCCACTTCCGGCAAAACGAATGTCTTCACCCTTTCAGGTGCCAGGATCACCCTCGGCGGCGACATCACCACCACCGCAAACACCACGGGATCGACGATCACGGACACGATCAGCCTCGCGATGATTCTCGACGGCAACCGGACCATCGCCACGAATCAGCTCTCATCCTCCGTCCAGCACAACCTCACGATCAGCGGAATCATCAGTGAAACCGGGGGGGCTCGCGGCCTTACCAAGGACGGAGCTGGCACGCTGACCCTCACCGGCGCGAACATCTACACCGGCACCACGGCCATCAGGTGCGGCACCTTGCAGATGGGAGACGGAGCTACGGGTAGCCTCAATGGCACGACGGGAACGGCACTCACCTTCTCCGGCACCGGGACTTTCAATGTAAGAGAAGCTGCCGGTAGCACTCAGGGCATGGGGGCGCTCACCCTCAGCGCGGGCGATGCCACGGTCACTTCGACGGGCATCTCTGCACAAAATTCCACCCTTACTTTCGATTCGCTCGCCGCCCGGTCGCCCGGTGCCACCGTCAACTTCACCCTGGCCACCAACACCACCGCCAGCCAGAACAAGATTAAACTCACCACCAACACCAACGCGCCGGTCAGCAACAGCGGCTCGAACGATCCAGGCTTCTTCTTCGGTGGCACCGAATACGCCCGCTACGATATGACCAACGGTTATTTACGGGCGGTGACTTATGGTACTGATAGCAATGCGTCCGCACAGCAAGGCGCAAGCACGACTGGTTTTACTGTCACCACTGGAGCCTCTGCCGACGTCAAGCTCAGTGGAGCAGTTACGAATCAGAACACAGTCTCGCTGAACACGCTTAACATGGCGGGTCAAGGTCTAACCCTGACCAACACGTCTCAAATCCTCAGTGTCAATGGCATCATTTCGACTGGCAGCACGATCTCAACCGTCGGCTTTCTTCAATCCGCCACCGCCGGCGGCGAACTGGTGATCCGCGTGAACAACGGAACCTTGGTGGTGAATCCCATCGTTCAAAACAACACGTCGGCCAGTTCGCTCACCAAATCCGGCGCGGGCACGCTGCAGTTCAACAGCATCAACACCTACAGCGGCACCACCACGATCAACGCGGGAACCGTGGAGGTGAGGGCAGGCACCGCCGGCGGCAGCGCGGTGTGGGGCACTGGTCCCATCACGCTTAACCAAGGCACGACACTCTATTTCAACCCGGGCGCCCAAGCGATTCAGAACACATCCGGATTCACGGTTTCCGGTGCCATCACGTTGAGCGGCGGCCCGGGCACCGCCAATATCAAGTTTGCCGGCAATGACAACAAGTTCCCCCTCAGCGGCGGCGTGAACGGCCAAGCGGGTGTCGCTCAAACTTTTGCGATCACCCAAGGCGCTAGCGGCAACGGCGGCGACCGGGAAGACATCCTGTTTTCCGGAGCAATCGCAAACGGTAGTGGCGGCACCTTGGGGGTGAGTGTTGACTTCGCAGGTGGTTCTTCAAGCGGTCAGAGCGCATTCGTGAACCTCAGAGGACAAAACACCTTCACGGGCAACCTCGCCATCACGAACAGCAAAGGTTTGAACGCAGGGAGCCCTAGTGCTGGCGCGTGGCTGACCATCGGTGGTGAGAGATACAATGGATTCTCCGCGCCAGCGGCCGCGACTGTAGGAAACGGCTTCCTAGGCGCTGGCGCCGATTACTCGGGAAATATTTCCATCTCCAACGGCAGCGGAGGCCTGACCACTCTCGCCTTCCTTACTTCCGCGAACCAGATCCTGCGGGGTGTCATTTCAGGCACAGGTTCGCTTCATCAGGGGGGCAGCGGAACGCTGACGCTCACCAACGCCAACACTTACACCGGCACCACCACCGTAAACGCCGGAACTTTCGTACTGGCCAGTGGTGGCTCGTTGAGCTTCGTCATCACCGACACCACAAACAACAAGATCACAGGCGCGGGAACCGCCAACTTGAACGGCACCTTCAACCTCAACACATCGGCGGTCACCGTAACCAGTGGCTCATGGACGCTGGTCAACACCACCACGAAGTCCTTCGGCGCCACTTTCGGCCTGACCGACTTTACCGGCCCCGTTGGAAATATTTATACCAAGACCACCGCCAGCCAAATCTGGACCTTCAACAAGTCCACCGGCGTGCTTGCGCTTTCCTCCAACGCGATCATCACCTCCTTCGGCATCCCCGGCTCCACCGGCGTGATCAACCAAAGCACCAAAACCATCGCCCTAACCGTTCCCTACACGCCGTGGGGTGTCTCTGGTCTCGCGTCCCTCGCGCCGACCTTCACGC
Source organism: Verrucomicrobiaceae bacterium (assembly GCA_947372405.1). The sequence continues at coordinate 6,821 of CANBTO010000153.1, read as the reverse complement.
TCACCACCGGCACTTGCAACCCGACCAGCGGATCGCCGCCATCTCCCAACTTTGCCGCCGCGAACCCGGCTACCTACACCGTCATCGACGGCGCGACCGTCAACACCTACACCGTCAACGTCACCGTTGCCCCGGCAAGCGCGGCCTGCGCCATGCTAACCTGTGACTTCGGCGCGCTCGGCCAGGCGGCGATCGACGAAGCCACCGGCAGCGTCGTGCTGACAGTGCCTCCCAACCAGTCCGTGTCCTCACTGGCACCCACCTTCACGCTCTCCCCCAACGCGACCATCAACCCCGCGTCCGGCAGTAGCCAGAACTTCACCAATCCGGTGGTTTACCGCGTCACCGCGGAAAACGGCACCACTTTCAAGGACTACAGCCTTTCCGTTCCGTCGTTTGTCACTTGGGCCTATAACGGATCGTTTTTCATCCTGACCACGCCCGACGGAGCCAACCTACCGGGCAGCGCCTCGGTCAGCAATTTCCCGCTGCTCGTCCGTTTCAACTCCGCGAACTTCAATTTCGCGCAGGCGCAGAGCGACGGCCGTGACCTGCGATTCACCAGCGCCGCCGGTGCCTCGCTTCCCTATCAGATCGAGCAGTGGGATCCGGTCGGAGGAAACGCCGCCGTGTGGGTGAGGATTCCCACGATCTCCGGCAACACCACACAGGAAATCAAAATGTACTGGGGCAGGAGCGGCGTGAGTACCCTGTCGAGCGGATCGAGCGTGTTCAATTCCTCTAACGGCTATGCCAGTGTGATCCATTTGGGCGACACGCTCACCGACGAAGTCGGCACCACCACGCCGACCAACGCCAGCACCACCGCCGCCAACGGCCTGATCGGCAGGGGCCGCACCTTCGCTTCCGGCCAAGGCATCCAGTGCGGCACCGCCATCACCGGCCTGCCCACCGGCCCGGGTCCGTTTTCCACGGGAGTCTGGATCCGCCCGGCCGCCACCGGCAGCGACATTCTCGGCTGGGGCCTCCAGGAGTCGTCGCAAAAAAAAGTGGTCATGCAACTCGCCAGCCCACCGCATATCAACATGGACTGCTGGTTCGGCGGCGCCAACGTCACCGGCACCGCAAGTATCCCGAACTCGGCATGGACTTATGTCGTTCACACCTTTCAGTCCAGTGGACCCAAGCTTTATGTCAACGGCGTGTTGGACGCCTCCGCTGGCAGCGGCACCATGAACATCCAAGCGTCCAACCGCTTTGATATCGGCGGTTGGGCGGGAACCTACAGTTTCGCCGGAGACATGGACGAGGTTCGTATTTCCAACGTCGTGCGCTCGGCCGACTGGGTGAAACTCGAATATGAAAACCAAAAGCCGCAGCAGACCCTGGTCGGCGGCATCGTGCCATCCGGCTCCGCGTTCTCCGTCTCGCCCACCTCGCTGACGATGAACGAAGGCTCGAGCACCACTCTAACAGCCCAGGCTGGCGGCGCACAGAAGGTTTACTGGATCTACAAGAAGAACGGCCAGGAAACCCTGCTCGCCACCGACCAGCTCACGCTTCCGTTCACCGCCAGCCGCGTGACGGCGGATGACTCGGCAATCATCCAGTTCAAAGCGGTGTTCGCCGGCGGCACCCAGACGATCGACGTGCCGCTCACCGTGCTCAACAGCGCGCCGGATCCCGCGTTCACCCTGGTCCCTTCGACCACCCAGTGGGACGGCCGGCAAACGATGACCGTCACCGCCAACATCACCAACCTCGCCGCCATGCAGACGGCCGGGTTTGCCACCCTCAATTACAACTGGTCCGTCAGCGGCGTGGCCGTGATCAAGCAGGCGTCCAACGGCACCCTCACGCTCACCCGCTCGCAGGGCAGCGGCCCGATGACCGTCAGCTTGACCATCGACAACGGCGGCGCACCTGTTACTAACAGCACGGCCGTCACCGTGCAGGAAACCGGCAGCGACTCGTGGGTGCAACGCACGCCCGACGCCAATGAAAAGCCGGTGGACAAACAGTTCTTCGCCCGTAATCCGTCAACCGGGCTGGGCACGATTTATTACTGCGGCACCCAGGGGTTAGCCACCGATGTTTACCTCAAGCTTTACACCACCGACACCGGATCGGATGTGCCATACGCCACTTACCGCCAGACCTTGGTGGCCGGTGCCTATTCCTTCGCCGCGCCGATCGCCGCCGGCAAGGTGACTTACAAGGTGACCTATGGAGTGACCACCGGAGGCGTGGACTCCGCACCGCTCGCCACCGTGTCAGATCTCGTCTGCGGGGACGCCTTCATCATCGCAGGACAATCGAACGCCCTGGCGACCGACAACTCCGCGCCCAATGACACCACCACCACCAACAAGTGGATCCGCACCTATGGACTCACTTCGAACTGGGGTTACGCGATCAGCAAGGGCAATGACCTGCAACTCGGTGTCTGGGGATGGTATCTGGCAAACCGCCTGGTGACGAACAACAACATGCCGGTCTGCATCATCAACGCCGCCGTGGGCGGCACGCGCATCGACCAGCACCGCCCGAACCCTGCGGGTCACGGCACCGCCGGCACCCTCTATTCGATCTATGCCAACCTCTATACCCGGGTGGTCGGAGCCAAACTCACCCATGGCATCCGCGGTTTGTTATGGCACCAGGGCGAACAGGACCAGCAGGCCGGCGGCCCGGACGGAGACTATGACTACAAGTTCTATCAGCAATACTTCGTGGACATTTCCGCGGCCTGGAAACAGGACTTCCCGAACCTCCGCAACTACTACCTCTTCCAAATCTGGCCGGGAGCCTGTGGTGACAATTCGCGCTGCGACCAACTGCGCGAAGTCCAGCGCAACCTGCCAAAACTCTATTCGAACATGAAGATCATGAGCACGCTCGGCATCGTGCCCGGATCAAGCTGTCACTACGAACCGGCTGGCTACCAGGTGTTCTCGGACCTGATCGGCCCGCTGATCGAGCAGGACGCCTACGGCTACGCGCCCGCAACCCCGGTCACGGCCCCCAATCTCCAGCAGGCCTGTTTCACCACCTCTGCCAAAAACGAGATCGCCCTCGTGTTCAGTCAGAACGTGACTTGGAACTCGGGTGTGCCGACGACCTTGTTTCTAACCGACGCGAACGGCGCCACTGCCGGCAGCGTGTCCTCCGGCAGCACCACCGGCAACACGATCAAGCTGCAGGTTTCCGGCGCGACTTCCGCCACCTCCATCACCTACGTGAAAGGACTCGTGTCCTGGCAGCAGGCGAATCTCATCTATGGCACCAACAGCATCGCCGCGCTCACCTTCGCCGATGTCGGCATCGGGCCCGCGCCGCCCGCCGGCCTGTCCGCCACCGGCGGCACCGGCCAGGTCGCGCTGACCTGGACCGCCACCACCGGCGCCACCAGCTACAAGGTCAAGCGTTCGACCATCAGCGGTGGGCCCTATACCACCATCGCCACCACTGCCACCCCTGCATACACCGATGTTTCCGTCGTCGGCGGCACGCCGTATTTCTATGTGGTGTCCGCCGTCAACACCGTCGGTAACAGCAGCAACGAAGGACTCGACTCCAGCCAGGCCACCGCCACCCCGATCGGCAGCTATGCCGCATGGGCCGCCAACGCCGCGCGTGGATTCACCGCCGGCGTCAACGATGGCCCTCTCATGGACCCCGACCATGACGGCATCCCTAACATTCTGGAATTTGTTCTCAGCACCGCGCCAATGACTGCTTCACCCGCGGGGCTGCCAACCCTGAAGCAGACCGCCGGCCAGTGGGCCTTCGAATACGACCGCAACGACGAGTCGCTGCCCCCGGCCACCAACCAGGTGGTGCAATACGGCAGCAACCTGACAGGATGGACGGAAGTCACGGTCCCCGCCACCAGTTCGGGTGCTGTCACCATCACCCCGGGCACGCCCGCCGACCATGTCCGCGTCGTCATTCCCAACACCGGCTCGAATGGGTTCGTGCGCCTCAAGGTCACGCAATGATCGTTGCGGAAACGCATTCCGGGCTGGAACCATCCGGCCGGGCTTTTTGTCATTTATTGCCCTCTTTTGATTGATCTTTTTCCTGAAGGGTCTGGATGACAGGCTTGAAGTAACCTTCGATCTTGTAGGAACGGGATTCCGCGGAGTTGTCGCTCTTCTCTTCGAATTCAACCGAGATCCATCCTCGAAGACGTTGGCCGGACTCCAATTTGGCAGCCTTCAGCTTCAACGATTTTCCGGTGATGTTCCAACGCAAGGTGCCAGTGGGTCCGGGATAGACGGCTGAAAACGAGCATTTGTATTCCAGTTTGTTGTTGATCGTCACATTGAGTTCGCTGGCATAGGCTGGCATTCCACCTGATATGCACAGTTTGACTCCGTCCTTGGTGGTAACGGCGTCACAGAACTCCATCATATGGTTGCCTTGGTGAGACGATGTGCAGTCCGCCGTATGCTCGACTCGCACGAGATCATCGCTGGTAATCTTGTCACCAAATGTGTTTTCGATGCTGCCGTCATCATGCTCGACGATTCCCCAATGGTATGAAGTTTTGGTCTTCTTGAAAAAGCGGCAGTTCAATTCGGGGCTAACGGTCGCAACAGCGGCAACAGGATCCTCACAGCGTCCGGGCGGAGTGGCTGTCTCAATCAGCGGTGCTGCCTTCACTTCCGACCCGGGTTCCGCCGCAGCAAGCCAGGTCATCGGAAAAGCGGTGACCATGGCCACCGTCACAACCCGGACAAGCGTGGTGCGGGGGATTTTCATGTTAGATGAACCTCAGGGTTTGTCCCGGCTGGAGTTCATGGACTCCGCCAGCATTTTCACTCCCCTTGCGGAGACTGCCTCGTGGAGGATGATGAGCACGCTGTGGTCGGAGGCCGACGGCGGAGGCTCAGGGATTTTCGGGGATTTCGGGGATTTTTTGCCGGGCTTGCCGGTTTTTTCCTGCGGCGGCGGCAAGTCGTCGTCCGAAACCAGTGGCTCGATCACCGAGACGTGGCCGATGGCGTTTACACAGGCATCGAGGATGGCCGCGCCGCTGCTGCCGGGTGCCCAGTCGGTGCTGACGTGGATGCGCAGGTTTCTGGCACCTTCGATGCTGACGGGATTGGTGGAGCCCTTGCCATCGAGCCAGAAGAATCGGTTGAGGATGCCGGAGGTGAAGTAACCGGTGGCACTCATCGGATCGCTGAAAACGAAGACGCTGTCACCGGGCGCGGTCTGGTCGTTGAGTGGCAGCGGGATGAAGTTGCCGCCCTCCACACGGACGATGGCGGCGTCCATTTCCTTGTCCCGGGCCAGTACCGCGGTCACGGGCAAAACGTTTCCGGAGGCATCCGAGGCAATCAGGAATCCGTCCTTCATGTCCTGCTCCTCGGGCGCGACGCAATGGTGGCAGGTGGCCACCGCTCCATCGGCGCTGATGGCGTAGCCGTCGGCCAAATTGACATGCCACTCCTTCGTATCCTTTTCCAGATAGAACCAACCGATGCGCACCAAGGCCTTGCGGCCCAGTCCGGCGAGCTCGCGCGGCTCAAGCTGCCGGGCTGAAGCGGCGGGCAGCACGAGGGCTGCGGGCTGCGGGGACTTGAGCGCGGCACGGACCTGCTTCACCCCAAGAAGTTTTCCGGCCTGCTTGAGCGCGGTGGCCTTGGCTACGAGGGGCGCATCCTCGGTGAGGACTTCGTCGTTTTCAATAGGCACTCCGACGGCTTGCGCGGGTGAGGATTGTCGGGAAGCGCAGAAAACGAGCGCACAGACGAGCCAGAGAAAAGGTTTCCTGAAAACAGCGGGATTCATGAAGTTCTGCACGTTGACCCGAAAGTAACCTGATGCACTTCCAAGCCAAGGATTCTTTTGTTTCTGGAAGCTTGGTTACGCGGGCAGACTTGGTGGGTAAAAGAGCGGGCATTGGAATGAATTTTTGCATTGACCCCGCAATTTTGTATCACTATGGATGTTCATTGTAAAGACATACTGTCCCAACCCCATCCGGGAGGATCCCGGAAAAAACCGAAAACGAAAACCGATGAATGCTCAAAATCAGAACCATCCCTTGCTGACCGTGATTTCGCGGAAAGCCATGTTGTCCGCCGCTGTTTTGGCCCCGATCTTGTGGTCGACCAGCGCATCCGCCGGCACAGTCACGCTGGTAATGGCTCGCACTACCCAAACGAATGTCACGGATGCGGGCGGCCTCAATCAATATGAGAGCGGAGATCTGAAAAAAGGAACGACGGTGATCGGCCAATACCAGCTCGTCCGCCGCTTGAACAACCCTATCAGCACTGCTTCCACCTCCCAAAACGTGGCCCCCACATCCGTCACCTTGTTGATCGGCATGCAAAATACGACCACCGGAACCAGCGGGCTAACTGAACTTCACAACATCGTCCTCACCGGGGCCCACGGTCTGGTGTCTGGAAATTTCAAAGGCAGCGTGAGTTCCACGTCTAACAAATATTCGTGGATCATCGGAGCGGACTCCGGCTATGTGAACGCGGGGGCGGGTCTGGCCAATCTGACCATCAACTGGAACGGCTCCAACCAGCTCACCGTACCGTAAGTCACACCAGCTCAACAAGCGGATCGATCAACCGGGGGGCCTAAACCTCCCGGTTTTTTCGCGCCACCATCAGAGCGCCTGAGTTTCAAGTGTTTGACTTTCGAAAGCATCGTGGCACGGCTGTCGTAGGACAACAGCTTTACCCTAGAAAGAAAAATAGAACCGCAGATGGACTCAGATTCACGCAGATGATCAAAGAGTTGTGTTGATCGGGTCGCTCACCCAAAAGGTTGACGTCCAATTTCCCTCAAGCCTCTTAACATCAATGTCCATCTGCGTTAATCTGCGGTTC
>CANBTO010000152.1 GCA_947372405.1 Verrucomicrobiaceae bacterium | reverse complement strand
GTCATCATCGGAGAGCCTTCACGCTCCTCGAAATGTCCATCGTCCTGCTGGTCCTGATGGCTCTGATCAAGATGGGGCTCTTCACCTACAAGAAGATGGACGAGTGGAAACTCGGACGCACGGCATCTGAAACCCTGCGGACTGTTTATGCCGCGCAACGCCTGTATCTCGCGGATAATCCTACGGTTTCCGTCGCCAACATCACGTCTGACAACCTGCTTTCCTACATGCCGACGACCGTCACAACGCTTCCGACCGTGAAGTCGCTGACGGGCGCGGATCTCACTATCATAGTGAATGTTTCTCCCCCTGTCATCAATGCCGGATCCAATGTCACGTATGACCCGTCCGGCAGCAGCACTGACTCTTTATGGGACGTGGGGGAATAACTGGAATTCTGATCATCGCGGGCAATTTGGCGCTCGGATCCGCGACGAATGCCGCGGAATACAAGCACGTGGGGGATTATCTGCTGCAAAGTCATTTGAAGATCACTGCGGACAGGGTGCAGTCCATTCCGATCAAACCGATCGCCTTCCGGGTCTATACCGACGGGGTTCATGTGAAAGTCTCGGCCGAAGGTGACGATGAATCCCACACCACATTCGAAATCTACCGTTCGGACGGCATTGGAAGACAGCGCGCCGGACAAGGAGCCTTGGAGGTCATTCCAGGCTTGCAGGCAAGCTGTCATAGCGATGGAGTTCTGAAGCACTTGCGGCTTAGCCGCGAATCCATGACGATCACCACCTTTCCGGGGGTGTCCGACCAGACCATTGTGAGCTATTCAGTTGCCGCCGAGCCGAAACCAGCAGGTGCGCCGTCAAACACAACCCCTTCCGCCAAACCATGAAACCCTTGCCTGCGCAAAAATTCGCCGGCCAAAGAGCCTCCGGAGAACTGATACCCTCCCTGCCTACGATTGTTTCCTCGCATCACGGCTCCTTCTCGAATTCAAACCGCCGCGCAGTTCGTGTTCCTTCTCCACAGGCTTATCCCTGGCTGCTTGCCGCCAGCACCGCGATCGCCGGGCTGTTCTGTTTCATGTACATCACCAAGCCGGTCATCCTGTCCCCTGCATCTCAGGCGAATTCGGCCTCGATCCAACAAGCAGCCCCCAAGCCTGCCGGTATTTCCCCCAGCGCATCAAGCTTGATGCCCAGTGTGGACCGGCTTCCAGGCGAGAAGAGCCCCACTTCGCCGGCCAAGCTGAAAACTACCCAGATCGGCCCCGGCCTTCCTCTGCCGAACCCGTCTTCAAGCCCGGCCTTTGAGGAAACAAATCTCAGGATCCAGCACATCCTGACGGCGGAAGCTCCTGGTGGCCACTTGGACAGGATCGATATCGACGTTCCTGTGCTCTATCAGAGCCGCAGTCTCCGCTGGACACCGCAGGAAATCGAACAAGCCCGCGGTCTGCTCGTCCGCCTAACGGATTATCAGGAGAAATCACGGCAGCTCCGCTCAGAGGGTATCCAGCTTCTTGATTCCTGGAACCAGCTTGTCGGCCGTTCCATTCCCTCGGCGGGTCTACGGGCGGACAGTCCTACGCTCCCGGCGAATCAAGAGCAAATGGACGGAGCATCGCACTCTGGGGGGTTGAACTCCAGCGACTCTATCCAAATCCAGCCTTCGGAAAAATGAACGCCCTTGTCACATCCGCCGCCCTTGCGCTGATCTCCAGCGTCCTGTTTGCCATGCGGGCCGTCGCGCAGGATTCGCACCAGGATCCGGTGCAGGAGGCCATCCGCAAGTTCAACAGTCATGACTCGGCAAAACCCAACGAGGTCAGTGTTGTTCTGCCGATTGAGGGTGAGCCATTGTTTCCGGACCAGAAGTCCCCTGTTAGAGCGCCGGAAAAGCCGTCGAAACCTGTTCTGGTGACAGGCAAAGCGCCCGATGGAAACGAGTTGGCCTCCGAGATTCCTGATGCTGAGGCGAAGCCAGAACAGGTCCTGGCTGAAGAGCCCGCTCCCGCCCCTCCGCCGGGCCTGGCTGTGCGCGTCGAGAAACTCCAGGAAGGAAAAGGTAACATTGATCCATCCAAGGTGAAACTAATGGCCCCGTTTCCTGCAAAGCCACTCTCTCCACCACCCGCTGGATGGCATCTCGAAGCCTCTGAAAACGCCCCGCCGCTGACGCGTGAAGTGGAACTCTCGCCGGGCAAGAAAATCACCCTCAAAATCCGCCCGCATCTTCTGGTTCCCGATGCGGACGGCGTCGCGGTGTTCAATATTCCGGAGCCCGGGTTTGACGCATCCCTCGGCTACCGTCAGAACGACACGGTGAGCGCCATGCTTTCCAAATCCATCCGCCAACTGGACGATGACTCCAGGCATCTCGGCAACGCGATCGACAACCTGCAGCAACTCCTTGTCTCTCTGCCAAAGCCGGAAGCAAAAAGCGAATCCAAGCCTGAATCAAAACCGGAGATCAAAACCACACCCGCCCGCAAGCGATGAAACCTACAACCATTCCCGTGATCTGCGGCACCATGCTCGCAGCAATGTCAGCGGCAGGCCTCAGCCACTGGTGGTCCGTGCGGCAGTTTGTCGCCGCAGTGGATTCTGGAGTTCCTCTGGCTTTTGCCTCCACAACCGCAACCGGGGCCAAACCGCGTCCGGTCGAGGCTTCGGAAAAAACCTCCGAACAAAATCCAAGCCCGCTCGCGGCCAAATCGACGCCTTCCCAAAACGGACCACCCACGACCCATCAGAAAGACTTCTATGAGGCTCTTATCGCCAAAATGGAAAGCCTCCAGACACAGAATCGTGATCTGCTGGATCAAGTGGCTGAGACCAACCGTGACCTCATGAAAGTCGAATTCCGTTTGGACACCCATTCGGAATCCTTCCGCCCGCTGCCGGTCAGCGAGGATCGCCCGTTCACCAGACTCGATGACTCGCCCGGCGTGCTGCCACCGCGTGCGGAACCAGTCGCGCTGCCGACACATGAATAATGAAGCTTCCGGTTCCGTCCGATGCCGCATGATGAAACCGTCCGTTTTGTTTTTTGCCGTCCTTACGGCCTGTCAGTTGGCGGCGGCTGATCCTGAATGGAAAAGCGAGCTTACCACCGTCAGCCCTGGTTCCCACCCGCCGATCGAACCATCCTCGCTGGATCTCCAGCTCAGTTGGAAGGGTGTGGTCAATTCCGGCAAACTTCACTTGGATTTCGCCCCGAAGGATGTGAAGAAACCCGACGTTTACGTCGTCCGCTCCACTGCCGCCAGCCTTGGACCCGCGTCCGTGATCTTTCCCTATCAGAGCGACTTCTGGTCCGAGCTGGATCCTTCATCTCTGAAAGCCCGCCTCTTCCACGCGGTGGAAACCGACAGCAATGAAACCACCACCACCACCACCCGCCATTTCGCCGACCGTGTGGAGTGCGATGAAGTCGCGAAGTCCACCAGCACGGGAGCGGAGACCCGCAAGTCACGCGTGTTCAATTTCGCCCCGGTCTTCGACATCTTCTCCGCGATGCTTTTCGTCCGCAGCCAGAAGCTCGATGAGGGCGACAAGATTGCTCTGGTCGTCAACCCGTTCGGCACCCCCTATCTGCTGAGGGTCAAGGTCGAAGCCCGTGAAAACCATCTGGACCGCAAGGCGATCCGCCTGACCGTGGGCATGCGCAAGATTGATGCCAAAACCCTCGAACTGAAGCCCTACAAGAAACTCAAAAGCGACGCCACCCTCTGGCTCAGCGACGACAATGACCGCATCCCCATCGAATTCCGCGCGGCCGTTTTCATCGGAGACATCCGCGCCACGCTTGCGAACTATCAGAAATCGTGACGCTCCTGCTAGACCGGCCGTTCAGGCCAGTGGCAGGTTCGGATGGATGTCCTCGCCAAGTGGCGAGCTGCCGCCCGCGAGATGCCGCAGCAGCGCTGCAAAGGCGATCATCGCGGCGTTGTCCGTGCAGAAATCCGGCGATGCGGTGACCAGTTCGTGCCCCGACTTGTCGCAGGCGTCCTGAAACGCGTTGCGCAAGGTCCGGTTCAGGCTGACTCCGCCAGACAGAGCGATGGTTTTCCTGCCGGTTTCCCGCGCGGCGCGCAGCGTCTTGCCGACGAGGATCTCGACCACCGCCTGCTGGAATGAAGCTGATAGATCTGGAACGGAAACTTTCTCCTGCTCGCGCTGGAGCGTGTAGAGCACGGCGGTCTTCAAACCGGAGAACGAGAAATCCAGATGCGGGTCATGCAACATCGAGCGCGGGAAATCATAGGCGCGCGGGTTTCCGCAGCGGGCGGCCTTTTCGATTTCCGGCCCGCCGGGATATTGCAGGCCTAACATTTTTCCGACCTTGTCGAAGGCCTCTCCCGCGGCGTCATCACGGGTCCCGCCGAGTTTGCGGTAGCGGCCCGCACCTTCCACATCGAGCAGCAGCGTGTGCCCGCCTGAAACGATCAGGGCAAGGTGCGGCGGCACTTCTGTCCGATCGAGAAAAGGCGAGAGCAGGTGGCCTTCGAGATGGTTGATCCCGAGGAACGGCCGGTTCGCCGCGCAGGCCATGCCCTTGGCGGCGGTGCTGCCGATCAGCAGCGAGGAGGCTAGTCCCGGGCCGGTCGTCGCAGCGAAGGCGTCGATTTCAATCATGGTCACTCCGGCATCCGCCAAGGCTTTCTCAACCAGCCCGCGCAGGCGCAGCGAGTGGTTTCTGGAAGCGAGTTCGGGGACTACTCCGCCATGCTCGCGGTGCAGCTCGATCTGCGAGGACACTTCGGAGGCGAGGACCTCCGCCGCGGTTCCCGGAAGACCACGGATGATTGCCACCGCGGTTTCGTCGCAGGATGATTCGATCGCCAGGAGCAGTGCCACGCCGCTTGATTAGCGGTGGTGCGATGCGAAACCGAACAAAAAATCCGCGAATTCAGCCGTCTTCCTCCATCGCCTTGAGAACGACCTGTTCGGGATCGATGTCGGTGCGTTCGTATGAGGAAAGTGCGGCCCGCACCATGGCCACTGCGCTTTCCCGTTCGTCGTGGATGACCTGCACGTCCATTTCACGCAGGCGTTTCACCTCGTCGGGATACTTGGCGCGGCCGAAGATGAAGATTTCAGGGTTGCGCTCGCGCACGAGAGGGACCGCGGCGCAGGTCGCGTTGACGGCGGGGAAGGTGAATGCCACGAGGCGCGCCCGCGCGATGCCCGCCAGATCGAGGGCCTCCGGATGGGTGGCGTCCGCGAACAACACCGGTTGCCCTGCTTTTTTCAAGGCCTTGACCGTTTCGGAATTCAACTCCAACACGAGCGTGGCCACCCCGCAGCGTTTCAACGCCTCGTTGAGCGCGCGCCCGACCGGTCCATAGCCGCAGATAATCGCGTGGTCGGTGATTTCCTTGATGACCTTGGTCGGGGCGATTGACCCGGGAAGCGGCTGGTGCTCTGCTAGAACACCTTTGCGTTCCAGCCATTTCGCGAATGGAACGGCGGCTTTCATCAGCGACGGAACGGCCGCCATGGTCATCGCGGTGCAGACCAGCAGCATCTGTTCGGTGGCAGGGTCGAAGGGACGGTAGCCGCCCGCCTTGCCCAGCAGGACCAGCGAGAACTCACCCGTGCTCGCGAGACTGCCGGCGGCGAGCATCGCCGGCCTGCCCGGCAGCTTCAGCCATCTCAAGACCGTGAAGACGATCACACCCTTCACCACCAGGATCAGCAGACTTCCTAACAAAACACGCGGCCACTCGGCGGCCACCACCGGAAGATCGATCAGCATGCCCACGGAGACGAAGAAGATCGCGAGGAACAGGTCCTTGAACGGCAGGATGTCTGATAGAATCCGGTGGCTGTAGATCGACTCGCTCACCACCAGCCCCGCGACAAATGCTCCGAGCGCCAGTGACAGGTCCAACGCGCCACCGGCGAAGGCGATGCCGGCGCAGAGCCCGATCACGGTGAGCGTGAACAACTCGCGGCTGCGTGTGCGGGCCACGGCGTGGAGCAGGGGAGTGAGGCCGTAGCGCCCGAGCAGCCACGCTCCCACGATGAAGGCTACGCCTTTCATCAGGGCGAGTTCGATCTTCCATACCACCGAACCACCACCTTTCTGATAGATGGCGGGCATCACGATGAACACGAGGATCACGAGGATGTCCTGGAACAACGCGATGCCAAGGCTGGCCCGCGCGCCGGGATTATTCTGCTGGTTCAGATCCTGGAACGATTTCATCGCCACCGCGGTCGATCCGAGGGCGATCGCCACACCAAGCACCATGCTGTCTGGAAACGGGAATCCGAAAACTTTGGCGGTCAGTCCTGCGATGCCCGCCGTCAGAGCCACCTGGATGCCGCCGCCGATCAAGGCGGTACGCCAGAGGTGTTTCAGCTCGTTGAGCGAGAACTCGACGCCCAGCGTGAACATGAGCAGCACCACGCCGATTTCCGCGAGGTGTGAGATCACCGGATCACCGCGTCCGGTGCCGGTGAGCCAGAGCAGCCCCACGTTGCCTATCAGCACTCCGCTCAGAAGATAGCCGACGAGCAGGCTTTGTTTGAGCCTCACCATCACCAGTGAGACCAGCACCGCAAGCACGAGCACCAGGGTCAGCAAGGCGAAAAGCGTCGAGATGTTGGCCGCAACCACCGAGATCATATATCCGCACACCATTGGCACCAGTTTCCCGATGAATGGACCATGCGCAAAGAATTAATCGCAGGACAGCCGCACGGAATGGCGGGTTCCTTCCCGAGTCGCGACGAAAAACTCCTCCACGCCGCGCTTCACGTATCCCATCGCGTGGCGCAGGCCGTTTTCCGCATGCGGAGAGATGCTGGTCAGTTCTCCGGCGGATTCGCCGTCCGCACGGACCAGGCTCGCCCCGTCGACGGGAACATCGGCGTCGAGTTGAAACATTGCCAGCCGCCGGTTCACCTTGCCGGCGGACTTGATCCGGGAAATCACCTCCTGCCCGATATAACAGCCTTTCTGATAGGATATGTCGGTGGCATCCAGGCCTGCTTCGGGTGGCAGCAGGCCTTCGGTCAGCTCGCATCCCCATTTCGGCACGCCGTGCCCGATGCGGAAGGCTTCCAGAACGTCTCCATCAAGTAGCGGGAAATCGGTTGGAAATTCGACGGCAAGTCCTGAGGGAATCCACCAGTCGGTTCCGGTGACGCCGTATCTCGAACATTCACTCGCCAGCGCTCCGTCAGGCGGCGGAACCTTGCCGGTGAAGTGCACGAGCGACCATTGGTCCGTCAGGTCGGCAACTTCGACGTCGTCCGCGATCAGGTAGCGGGTGAGGCGTGTTTCCAGTCCTTCGGAACATGGCGACGGGCATTCCACCCTGAACCCCCCGTCGCTGGATTCCATGATCCACACCCGGTATTGCAGGCGGCCCTTCGCGTCGGTGACGCAGGATGGCAGTGCGGGTTTTCCTCCCATGACACGGCGCACGTCCTGCGTGAGCTGGCCGTTGAGGTAGCGTATCGCGTCCGGTCCGCGGAATTCCAGCACCGTGGGCGTTCCCAGATCGATCCGGCAAACGTCACTCACTTGTCTTCAAGATAGGGTTTTGCGAGAGCCGAGTAATCCAGGTCGCCGAGGCCCGCCGCGCACAAGTCCGCCATGCGGCGAGACACCGCCGCGATGGCCGGAGTCTCCACGCCCGAGGACTCGGCGAGAGCCAGCATGTAGCGCGTGTCCTTGCCCATGTTGGCGAGGGAGAAATGTGTTTCATAATCGCCGGCCGCCATCGAAGGGAACTTCATCGCCGTAAGCTTGGAGCCGCTGATGTTTTCGGAAACCGCGTGCATCAGGCAGTCCGCCGACACTCCGTTTCTGGTGGCGATCGCAAGGGATTCAGCCATCGCCTGCACGGTGCAGGCGGAGATCAGGTTGGTGGCGAGCTTCACCACCGTGGCCGTGCCGACAGGTCCACAGTGGATGCGGGACCTGCTGGTGGTTGTTAGATATGCGTCAAGCTCCTCTGCGAGCTGCGGATCGCCGCCGGTGTAATAGACCAGCTGGCCGCCGCCCGCCGCCACCTTGCTTCCGGTGAACGGGCAGTCCAGAAACCGGCTGCCACGGGACAGGCAAACCTGCTCCAGCCACTTTGTCGTTTCCAGATCGACGGTCGAGTGGTTGAGGATTGTTTGGTTGGGCTTCAGAGTCGCTTCGAAGCATCCGACCACCTCGCGCAGCGCGGGTGAGTCCTTCAGATAAATGGAGATGATTTCCGCGCCATCGACCGCCTCTTCGGGTGTGGTTTTTTCTCCTGCCAGTCCCTTGGGAGTGCGGTTCCAGCAGGTGGTATTCCAGCCTTCTTCGGCCAGTCTCCGACACGCGCGGGAGCCGATGATGCCCAGTCCGAGAACAGCGACGTTTGCGGATGTTGCGTGATTCATTGTTTGCGCTGCAGGGCGAGTTCCACCAGGTTCGCCGCCTTGGTGCGGATTTCCTTCATCATCGCGGGTGTGGGATCCTCGCCTGGCTTGAGCACCATCTCGGTGCGAAGTCCGGCTAACAGATTCCTCATATCAATATAATTCGGTCTCTCGGAAATCCTCGGTTCGAGGCCGGCGACGGATTCGGTGTAATAGTCGGCGATGTCCTCGCGCATCACCTTGCGCGCGCGCTCCACCGAAAACTGCTTGTCCACGGCCACGGTGGATACCTGCAAGGCGCGGATCCAGCCACCCAGCGATATCAGGTGCGCGAGGTCCGCATCGCGCAGCGTGACCAGTTCCTCCTCCACGTCGCGCTGGGTCGCGGACAGTTCCTTCTTGAGCTGTGCCACATCCTTTTTCTTCGCACTGTCTAACAACCCGGCCGCATGACGGTTCACGCGGTCGCCCGCTCCCAGCGACTTGCCATATTTAGTGAGCTTCGTGGCCATGTCCGGCACTTTCTCCAATTGCTCGGCCTGAACGATGAGGAATCCGTCCGCGATGAGGAATCCCAACTCGATCGCAAGGTCCGCGCGATCCGTCGGCATCCGTTCGGGGATTTTAAGTTCGTTCTCCAACAGCGGCAGCGGCATCAGGAACTGCAGGGTGTCGAACAACTTCGAAATCGACGGCGCGGTGAACTCATTCACCGCGAGTTCCTCCCTCACATGCGGATCATCCAGCAGGTCCTTGGGGATCCCGTTTGCATTGTCCTGTGCTGACAGCGGAAGCGAAAACACGGCAAATGCCCCTAACATGCATGCCAGACGGTGGTTCATGCGGAAACTCTGACACCACGCGCCGCTTTCGGCAATCGGCAAAAATGCTTCCATGGTCCTTCCCGGGCGGAATCCTCCCCGAAAATTTGGGGTGTCGGGGCCGGAGCAAAACCGGACAGAGACGGTTCAAAACCGGACAGTGAGACGGAGCACAACCGGATTTCTTTGAACTGACTGCAAAGTGACTGGCTCTGAGCGGCTTGTTGGTGACGCTCGCGCATCGTCCGCAGGATACGGCTCTGCCGGAGGGCAACCGTAGCGGCAGGCGATGCCAGAGGGCAATGCCCGGGCCACGGCATGAGGCGATTCATGCCGTGGCCCATTGGCCCATTGCGGCAAACTCCGGGGGCTTGGGGGCAGCGCCCCCAAGAGCGCGGGATTGCCAAGGGATCTCCGGTTGTTAGAGGCTGCCGGATGAAAAGAAACAGCTGATCCACCGTCTGCCTCCCGAGTTTGTCAGAAGC
>CANBTO010000151.1 GCA_947372405.1 Verrucomicrobiaceae bacterium | reverse complement strand
ATACATGTCGCCGGAGCAGAAGGCCCACGGCGTCACTGATCACCGTGCGGACATTTATTCCCTCGGCGTGGTGCTTTACGAAATGCTCACCGGCGAGCTCCCGGCAGACAAACTCCAACCGCCGTCACGCAAAGTCCAGATCGACGTCCGGCTCGACGAGATCGTGCTCCGTGCCTTGGAGAAGACACCGGAACTCCGCTACCAGACCGCCGGGGAATTCCGCACGCAGGTGGAAACGGTTGTTTTGCATCCACGCGCTGGCGGTCAACTTGAAGAGTATTTAACTGCAAATGGCAGACCGAGCAAGGAATCCGACACTTCGGATGCCATGGATCCAGCGTCCCGCTTCTCGCGCACAGCCATTGCGGGGGCGGCATGGTTGACTTTGTTTTTCGCAGTCGTGCCGGCATTCCTCTGGCACGAGGCGAAGACACACGAATTCGAAAACCACGGGCCGTTCGCCTCTGCGCTGATGGGGTTCGTGTTTTTTGTTTTCATCTTCCCCGCTTTCATCGCCCCGTTCGGAACGACGATTCTAGGCTGGATTTCCATTTCACAAATCCGCCTCTCCGCAGGAAAACTCTACGGTCTGGGATTGGCTGTGCTGGACGGACTGCTGTTTCCGTTGCTGGCATTGGATGTGGCGATTTGGCTTGCTGTCGGGAACCTCTTTCGGGCTAACCCGCCACAATACGGCACGGCTCTCGGTGCTTTTTTGGTCAATCACCAGGAAGCCATTCCTCTCTCAATGCTGCTCATTCTTCCTGTGGTTGACTATCTCATCATCCGCCGTGTCTGGTGTACGGTGAACCAGCAGCTAGGTGTCACTCAACCGGATCACAACCCGCCTCCACCATCCTCTGTGAAGAGCAACGCTGACTCCGCCATTGGCAAATGGGCCTTTGGACTTTTGCTCGCAGGGGTTCTTGGAAGCCTGCTGTTGTTGGTGCTGTTTCCGCGAAGCGAAGAACCAGTGGCCTTGTTCGGATTGGCAACGCTGCTGCTTTCGCTGGTCTTCGGCCTGATAAGCTGGCGCGACCGCTATGGGCGGATCGCGGTCATCGTCAATGGCGTGATCGGCATTCTGGCAGGAGCGGCCTACGTGATGAATTACGAAACGCGTGTCGCCCAAGAGAGAGAGATGATGAAGCGTGAGCTTGAGCGCGAGCGGATGATGGAGATGGAAGCCATGAAGAGAAGTGGTACTGCAAATATCGCGCCGACAGGAACAGAAACCTCAGTGCAAAAGCGTTCCTTCGGCCCGGTGATCGAGCGCGGGATTCCGTCCGGCAAGGCGTGCCTCAATCTAGCGAAGGGCGACCTGATTCCATTGACCGAACCTGCCTTGTCCGGTGACGACGTGCGCAAGCTGCGGGGCGATGTCTATCAGCCCATGATCGAAAACGATGTGAACGCGCTCACGATTCTCGACGTGGACACTCTCGAACTGGACGCCGCAAACTGGGACAATCTTTCGGCGTCCGCCTTGGAGGAAAAATTCTCGCAGGCGAGCTCAGGCAAACGCATCAGTCAGCGCCGCTCGGAAACACGAATCCCACCGGGAGTTTATGGATTCAATACCTACGACAAGACCGGCATTCTGCAGGTGTTGGGAATGAGCGGTGACGGCGTGCAGGTCCGCTACAGGCTGGTGCAATCCGCCAGTGTCGTTGCGGTTAAGCCGCTGAAACCAGGCTCACCTGAAACACCTCCAGCCTTCGGCCCGGTGATCGAGCGCGAGTTAACGATCGCCGCAAAGGATTCTCTTCCACTTGCCTGGCTCGACCTGGATCGTGGGAAGGAAATTCCGACTGCTGGATTTACAGGTGACTATGACGAGCCACCCGGAGCCTTTTACACATGGTTCAAACATCAGGGAGCGGATCTGACTGCCGCCCCCTTCGAGACAGCGGACACCGCCCATGGAAACGGTCCGTCGCCACCGGATGTCGGGACGCCATTTTACGAAAACGGACTCTTCAGTCCGGGTGGCCTCGGGCTGCGTGCCATGGCAGTGAAGCCGGACCTTTGGGATGCGGCGGATGCCAAGGAGATTCTAACAATGGATCCCGCGCTCGCGGCGCAGGCGGATTCCGATCAAGCGCGGAAACTCGTTCCGAATGGGCAGACCCCCGACAATCCCAAGGGCAAGCTGCCCGCAACCTTCCTCTTCAAGACCGCCGAGGGAAACCTGGGACTGATCCAGATTCTGGATTTCACGGAAGCGATGCGCAAAATGAAAATCCGCTACAAGCTGGTGCAAGTCGGCTCCGAGCCATCCACGAACATCATCGGCATCGACACCGCGCAACGCCCGCTGGTGACTTACCTGGCATCGCAGGAACAAGTCGGGCACATCGAAGCCCTGCTGAAACACACTCCCTTTACCGCTGATTACCCCGCAGCCATCTTTGTTCCCTCGCCAAGCAGGGATTCTTATCACCTGCTCGACGGAGTCAGCGTGTTTCCGATTCGCTCGCCGGAAAATGCGGCTCCCGGTTCACCCCAGCTGGGTGAAATCTACCAGAAGGGAGGGGGTGTCTTTTTCATCAAATGGAAAAACGCCGACGCCGGTGTGGGCTTTTACGGGCCATTCACGGACACTCCCGAAGAGGCGCTGGGCCTTACATCCGATGCGACGCGCAGACCGCCGCCAAGCTGAACGAGCGGCTGAACCAGAAGGAAACCGAACCCACCGCGAAGTGATGCAGGAACGCGGGACGATACGAAGTCAAAAATGACTCGAAAGCCGGGCCAATCCCAATAACGAAATGAGAAGCTCAACCAAATAAATCCAAGGAATTCCCAACTCACGTGTCCGTACCCATGCGGGTATTTCCCGCACATTTTCATGAAACCGTCCACACGCCACATGTTTTTTGCCGCAATCGTCTTGCTCTGCGGAGGCGTGTGGGTTCTGCGTCCGGACATCGCCCGTTCGACGAATACCGCAGATGCGGAAAAAGGAATTTCGTCAAGAATGCGAAGTCATGAACGCCAACTGCCGACAACTCCCATCGACCGCCTCCGCGCATTGACTCAAACCCCGATTTCCCGCGCGCCTTCCTTCGACACGGTGGATCGCTGGGCTACCGGACTCACCGATTGTGAACTCCGCAAGTTGATCGAGGAAACCGGTATGGAAGAGGACAAGGACCTCGCAGGCTGGCTGCGTTGCGCGTTATTTGCCGAGTGGGGAAGGCGTGATCCCGAGGCGGCCCGCCAGTATCTCCGGGGCTTCGATTTGGAGAGGGAGCGTCATGCCTTCGCGCAATCGTGGTTCTCGGTCTTCCGCGGTTGGGCGTCCAAGGACCCGGATGCCGCCCTCGCCGCCCTAAGGGAATTCGAGGCGGATCCGCCGCTGCATGACGGGGTCCGTGCTAAGATTGATCGCGACGATGCGGTCATCCGCTGTTCCACCCGGGCCATATTCACTGCGCTTGCATTGAAAGATCCCGAACATGCCTGGCAGCTCGCGCAAGGCAGCCTCAAAGAGAGCGGGGCGATGGAGGGTATCGCGCGGGGTGCTGCCGGCAGCGAAGCGCTGCAACTCATGCTCGTCGAATGGGTGCGGCAAATTTGCAAAAAACCTGTGCCCCAGCCTGTGACCGAAGAAGTATCAGGTGATAGTGTTGTTAGTTTGAGCGGTTCCGCTCTCCGGGAAGAGGACCTCCTAACTTGGGCTGTCGCGCTTGCAATCGGGGCGAATGATATTGACCGGGGTGCGGCATGGATCAGTTCCCTTGGCGATGTTGATTCGAGTGAAGGCCTCAGCCTCATGAATTACCACATGGATTGGGCTCGCAATCATCCGGAAGAAGCGCTGGCACTGCTGGAGCTTGATTCGAACCGCAAGTATCACCGGACGCTCGCTTGCGGACTGCTCAAGGCCGATCCCTCGTTCGGCCCACAAGTGATGGCCTTGATGCCGGATGACCATGACCGATGCGATCTGGCGAACGAATTCACAATCACGTTGGGAAGCTACTACGATAGTGATTTTTTCCCCGCACCCGGACAGCGCAATCCACTGCACGATTTCGAGGCGGCCTATCATCAGGTGCTTGAAACCATCGCCGCCGCAAAGCTTCCCGCAGATCAGCAAGCCCGACTGCTTGAAAAGGTGAATCATGATTTTTCCTACAGAGTTCCCGCGGCAGCCGAGGCACTGAAAGGACCATCCCGTAAGTATTGAGCCATTCCCCTCGTGAAACCGTCCAGACACCACTTGTTATTTGCCGCAATCGTCTTGCTCTGCGCAGGCGTGTGGGTTCTGCGTCCGGACATCGCCCGTTCGACGAATGCCGCAGATGCGGAAAAAGGAATTACGTCAAGGATGCGAACTCACGAACGCCAACTGCCGACAGCTCCCATCGACCGCCTCCGTGCATTGACTAAAACCCCGATTTCCCGCGCGCCTTCCTTCGACACGGTGGATCTCTGGGCTACCGGACTCACTGATAGTGAACTCCGCAAGTTGATCGGGGAAACCGGTATGGAAGAGGACAAGGACCTCGCAGGCTGGCTGCGCTGCGCGTTGTTCGCCGAATGGGGGCGCCGCGATCCTGACGCCGCTTTGAGCTATCTCCGGGGCTTTGAATTTCACAATGGAAAATACGCGGTCGATCAATCATGGTTCTCGGTTTTCCGCGGTTGGGCATCCAATTACCCGGATGCAGCCCTAGCTGGATTGCGGGAGTTCGAGGCTAAAATTCCACTGTCTCATAGGGAAGGGCGGATTGACCGTCCCGAAAGCTACATGATCCACTATGCCACCCGTGCGATCTTCGCCGAGCTGGCGGCGAACGATCCCGAACATGCCTGGCAGCTCGCTCAAGGCAGCCTCAAAGAGCCCGGCGTGATAGATGGCATCGTCCGGGGCGCCGCAAGCAGCCCGGCATTGCAATCCATGCTCGACCAGTGGGTCGAACAGAACTGGAAGAGCCCGGAAACCCAGCAGGCGTTGGAAAAGATGAAACGTCAGGCGGAAAGTTCTATCAGCGGCGAGATCCCCATACCCCCCAACTTACAGGTTGCCGAGTCAGTGGCTCTCGCGCTTGGTAATACTGACTTCGAAAGAGGCGAGGCATGGATTCATAGCCTCGGCAACGCCGGGTGGGGAGTGAGCGGCAATCTCCTGGATTACTACCGGAATTGGGCGACGAACCATCCTGACGAAGCAATGACCCGTCTGGAACTTGATCCGAAACGCGAATCCAACAAGTCCATTGCTTCCGGGTTGCTGGCGGCCGATCCCTCGCTGGGGTCACAGGTCATGGCCTTGATGCCGGATGATCGGAGTCGGGGGGATCTGGCATCTCAATGTTTCACCACCTGCGCCAGCTACTATCTAACTGATTATTTTCCTGCTCCCGGACAGCGCAATCCCCTGCATGATTTCGAAACGGTCTATCATCAGGTGCTGGAATCCGTGGCCGCCGCCAAGCTGCCCGCCGCGCATGAAACCAGGGTGCTTGAGGATGTGAATCGTGAGTTTTCCTCAAAAGTCCCGGCAGCAGCCGATGCATTCAAAAACGTCTCCCGGAAGGATTAAACCATTTGCCCCATGAAACCGATTTTCACCGCCATCATCGCATCTCTTCTGCTCATGCAGACACCACAGGCCCTCGCTCTGGGCGGGGAGCCAACCGCGCAACCTATCGCAAAAGAGAAATCGCCGATTCTAAGTCCTGAGGTTAGCGCGAAGGATGAAACCCCAAAGGATGTCGAGGCCGCCAGGCTTCGCGGCGCTGCCACCGCCGCCACCGACATCAAGGCTGGCACCCTGCGGATTCTCTACAGCGGGATCCAAGTGTCCGAGCACAAGGATGAGAACACCGGCTATCGTTCCCAGCACATTGGTAGCGGGTGCCTTGCTGGTGCGGCATTCAGCGCCGAAGTGGATGCCTACAACCAAGCCATGCGCGACAGGCACGCGAAGAATCCGACGCCTGACAAACAGTGATCTTTGCTGCTCGTGAATGCGGAATTTACAAGCCCTTTACAGCATTTTGAAAACCAAACCCTAGAATGATCCGATTTCCGCACCATGAAAACGATCCTAAAGTCCCGAGCCTTCGCCGCATCGCTCTCCTGTTTCCTGTTCCTCTCGTCTCTCGCCTCGGCGCGGAAATCGCCTGCATGGCCCTATGAAAAACTGACCCAGGAGGCGGATCTGATTATCATCGCAATGCCAACCGCCGTGCGCGATACGGAAGAACGGACGACCGTTCCCAACGTTTGGCAGGGCGACAGCAGCGCCTACCTCAGACCCATTTCGGCGATTGGTGTCGAGACCAGCTTCGAGATTTTCTCATTTCTGAAAGGCCATGCAGACATGAAAGCCATCGTGTTGCATCATCTACGTGAGGCAAACAATCCCGAGCTGTTCGATGGCCCTCGCTTGGTCTCATTCGATCCGAAGGATAAGAAAAGTTTCCTGCTTTTCCTCAAGCGTGAAGCCGACGGTCGCTATGCGCCGCTGACCGGGCAGACCGATCCAGCGGATGGCGTGAAGTTGCTGGATAGTCCGCCCTTTGCCGCGCCGGAGAAACTCCCTAACACTCCTGCTCCGACAGACGGGCAAGCCGCCTTGGACCAACTCGCCCGTCAACAGGCAGAAGCCCATGAAGCGTGGGCAAAGACCTTCGCTCAACGGGATGAGACACGGAAAGACCTCGCCATTCTCGAACAAAAGGCCGCTGAGTCCGACGCCGAGCGGCAAAAACAGCAAACGGTTCTCAAGGAACAACTCCGCATGCTGGAGGCGAAAAGCGCCGACCTTGAAGCCCACCGCGCCGCTCTTGAGGCAAAGACCGCACCCGCGATACGCGCGGTCGCGGCCCGCTGTCTGATGAACGGCCCGAGCCAGGACGCCCTTGATACCGCGATGGAACTGGCCGACGCAAATCTATCAAACTCCGACGGCCAACTGCTGCTCCGCGCGGTCGCGGATGCCTTCCCGGAGAAGGGCATCCCCGTGTTGAAAAAGTTCTGGCAGAAAGGACAGTTCGCCGAACATGACCGGGACGCGATCCAGGCGCTTGGCGAAATCGCTTCGCCAGCGGCGATCGACGTGTTGTTCGAGGTATGGGACAACAGCATCAACTTTGAAATGCAGATGGTGGAAACCGTCGGCCGGGTCTTCGATCTGAATGACCACGCCGCCGGTGCCGCGTGGTGGGCGAAAAACCGGAACCGCCCGCGCATCGAGTTGTTGGTGGAAGGCTATATTACCGATGCCCAGGAGCACGGTTACAGCGGTGTGATTTTTGATCAGATGGCGAAGCTCGATCACGCTACCTGCATTTGCGAACTCGATCGCCGCCGACCCGCCGCGAAGGAAGAAGAACTGGAGCGCATCACCAGCGGCATCAAGGCACTCACCGACGCACAACCGCGACAGGCTGCGGCAAAGCCTGCTCCTCGACTTGAACTGCGCCTCATCGCCAACTATACGGATGCCGACACCGAAACCCTCGCCCGGAGCGGCGGCTATCGGCAGCACGTCACGCGCGAGGTGCTCCTGGATGAAACTTCTATCAGCGACGTGACTGTGAGCCAGTTTTCCGTATCCCTTTTAATGACCACCTTTTCGCTAAAGTTCACCGAAGCGGGCGGCAGGAAATTTGCGGAAATCGCCGGAGCGAACACGGGGCGGAAACTCGCCCTCGTCCTCGACGGTGTGGTGTTGGCAGTGGCGCCGATCAATGAGTTTGCCACGGAATTCCGTTTTGCCTCCACGGGCTACGCGGAAGATCGAGGGCAGGAGTTGGAGCAGAAGATGCAAACCTGCATCCAGTCCGCCAGGGACAAGCAGACCCCGTCCTTAGACCACTGATAAGCCACTTGCGAAAACATCAAATCCACCACCATGAAAACCGTTCGCATCCCCGCCATCTTCATGGTCGCCATGGCCGCATCGATCACCATGCCATCAGATGCCGAGCCCGAATCCCAATCCTTCCGCGCCTACGGTCCGGTGATCGAACGCGAGTTGAAACCCTGCGTCCGCCCGGACTTCCTCGCGCTGAATCTGGATGCCGGGTTCATGTTGCACCTCGACTACGCTCCACCCGAGCCGATGTCCCATGCATCCCCGGACATGCGTGCGTGGCTGGAAACCAGCGGCGCGGATCTTGTTCTCCGGCGTTCTCCGGACGGCAGTGGGTATCGCCTGCGTGCCTACATGCGCGTCTGCCCGATCCCTAACAAATGCTGGGAGCAGGAGATGGAGAAAAACGTGGACTCGAAGTTTCCCGATGGTGACGAGGACGCGCACGAGTTGGCGTTTTCGGCCACCGCAGAGCCTGCCACCTACGCTTTCAGAACAAGTAATGATACTTGCGGATTGATTCAGTTGCTGGACACCGGCCCGGACTCCAGCGGCTTCAAAATCCGCTACCGGCTCAGCCGCTTTGTCGAGAAGCCTGAGCCGGCCGAATTGCAGCGGCTTCGCAAGCGGGCCAGCATCTCTCCAGGTGGCTCCGAGGAGTATTTCAAAGCCCTGTTCTCTCTGGCAACGTGGTTGCCTCAGCCGTATCCGGATGAGTCCCTCAAGATTCTGGAGGACATTAAAGCGAATGCCCTTGGCGACACTCTATTGCTGGCCAAAGTGGAATCCAAACTGGTGGAATACCATGTCCGCAATCGCGAGCTGGACCTTGCCGAGCAGCACTGCCGAACCCTGCTGAAGAACGTGCTGAGTATGCTGGGTGATGAACACACCCAGCCGCCGGTGGATGACGTCCGTAGGATGGATTTGACCAGCGAGATGCTAGGAACCTCAAGTTTCATGATCCACCAGCTTTCGGTGGCGTCGGTTCCCGTTGCACAGCGCATCAGGCGAATCAAGGCCTTGGCCGAGGATTATTCCGGACTTCAGGCAATTCAAAACAGCGCGCGGGAGGCACTGAGCCAATTGAGTGCGGCGGACGAACCGGTGAAGCCCGAGGCATCGCCCCTCAAATCCCTACAACTTCCCGCCGACGACAGCCCGCAGGCCATTGCGGCAGCCTCGAAAATGGGCGCGGAAACCGCCGACGCCGACATCAAGGCCGGGGTCTTTCGGATTCTGTATTACGGGAAGCCCTATTCCGCCGACAAGCCGCTGGTGGACGACGTCACGGGCTACCGCGTGCAGATCGTCGCCGGGTGTGATGTCAGTAGCCAGTCCGCGGCCGAGGCGGATGCCTACAACCAAGCCATGCGGGACTGGTATGCCAGATCGAAGAAGAAATAGTTGGTAACAAGAGTCATCAACCGATGGCGAACATTCCGGCGTTTACTTCCTGGATAATGGTCGGCCCAATTCCCAATCATTTAACCCCTATCGTTGAAGCCCCGTCATGCAGACACGGTGAAAGCGCTTGCCCATGCCGCCACTCGAAGATTGGAACACGCCGCGGATCTGTAACATCACCAAACCCGCGCCGGTATCGCAAGCCCGTAGCATGATACTTCATGAACTTGCCGCCGAAATGACAGGCTTTCCCGCTGGCGATATCAGACGCGCCCTTCCATCTCCACCACAGTGGCTGCGGGCTGCGGGCGCGGGTTGAGCAGGCCAAGGAATTCGGTGACGTATCCGGCGAGCGCGAGAATCACTCCGACGTTGAGGAAACGAAGGTTCTGCGAAACCAGCCAGAGCAGCACGATGCCACCGACGCCAAGCGCGATGAAGGATATCATGCGTTGCGCGGC